>NZ_BAABLI010000001.1:0-4707 GCF_039544265.1 Corallincola platygyrae
ACTGACAACGATAGAAAACGTGTGATGCGGTTTCATATCGGCTCATGCTATTTACTCCTTCATTTGCTGGTAACAAACGAGGGGTTTTGTAGCATGGGCTCTCTACGGGCAGAGCCCCGAATTGCCGATCACCACCTCCATAGGAGGTGGTTTAGAGGTGACAACAAAAAAACGCCTGCATAAATGCAGGCGTTTTTTCATTAGTTTTAATTGCTAGAGCGTAGGATCTGTTACCAAGAAGATTTCAATTTCCCGGCTTGAAACTACGCCACTGGGAGTAGTTATAGTTACTACTGCCAGTCCATCACCGTCAGGATCATCAGGTCGTTTTACCGATATACCGAATGATGTAACACCTGTAGTATCGGGATAGGTGGAGCTACCGCTGGATAGAAGCGTTGCACCTGACACAGTGATATTAACACTAGAACCTGATGGCATCGGGTTGTTGAGGATATCAGAGATTACAACCTCAACAGAGTCTGTAGGGTTGTTAAACAAGTCCAGATAAGCGATATCTGTTAACGTGTCACTTTCGAGCACTCTGAAATAAGCAGTGCTGCCCGCCATAACAATTGTGTTATGTGCTCTGGCGTGCACAGCTGGTACAGCACAGTGACCTGCTGCGCGAGCAGCATCAGAACACAAGGTGCCTTGATAACGAGCGGTAGCGGGATCTGCTGGTGGCGTATAAACACCATCGGCCGCTTCCGGGATAGGATTATCAAAGAACTCCTCTAATTCACCACCATTCAGATCCGTACCTGATGTGGCCGCTTGGGCCGCTGAGGTATCTTCATCATACGCATCAGCCACTGTCGCTGTGCTGCCTAGGTTTTCATTGTGGTCAACAAAGGCATCACCGAGCGGCACAAAGTACTCACCATCGTCGAATTGGCCATTGTTATTAGCATCGAGAAAACTCTCTTCGCCTAGGATAAACGCCATAATACCTGAGCGCGCACCTTGAGGCCCCGTCGTCGCAGTGCCCACTGTCAGTATTTCATTGTTCAAACAAGGGCCAGGGGCACCCCAAGCATTTGTACAACCTGCATCTACCAAGGTGTTTTCAAAATCAAACCCTACCGAATAGCGAGGGTCTCCACTAGCTAATGGTCTTGGGTTTTGGCTGCGCCAAGTCACGCTACAAGTGCCATTCTCTGTCTGACAGCTTGGCTCAACCGCACCACCTTCAGAAGTGAAAAACACAGTGGTGCCGTCAGGAACAGGGTTATTAAAGTGATCAGCAGCGTAAGCAGTGACAACTACTTCTGTACCTGAGAGTTGCAAACCTTCCGGGTTATGATCGGACACCGCGAGAGTAAAGCTATTGTTGTCTGCCAATCCCGTACTAACAATAATCTTATCAGATACATTACTGGCAACTACTTCCCCACCTTCACTGTAGGTTGTAGCCACACGCACAGGTGTTGGAACGGTACCTGAGGTTACTGTTGTTCGTGCATAACCATTAGAGTCTGTAAACGCGGCCAGGGGTGCAATACTAACGTCACCATTGCCTGAGCTTAGTGAGAATTCCAACTCTCGGTTGGCTACCGGGTTATCGTTTGCATCAAGTAATCTGAATGTAACGATAGAGGTAGTAGGACGCTCCAAGCCACCGGCCTGTTGAATGGCGATAAATTCTTCGCTTACGCCAATAAACTGAATAGCACCAACAGATGCAGGCGCGACAACGAGGTCAATGGTTTGAGAAACGGTACGCCCCCCAGTTAACGCTGATACTTCAACACGATCAGTACCGACACAGCCAGCGGCGGTGTAAGTTGAATTAGCGAGACCATTAATGGTAACGACTGGAGAATCAATTTCAGAGGTACCAGCGATCTGACATGCAGAAGACAATTCGAGCGTTAATGTTTCTGTGTATGGCGTTACACCATCTGCTTCAAATACTTCGATATCAATAACAGTAGAGCTACCAGCTGGTAAGCTGGCTGTACGAGGGGTAGCTGCCAGTACGATGTCAGCCGCACCAACCTGAAACGCTCTGGTGACCTGCTCACCTTGAACCGTGACAGTATATTCACCAGCTCCGACTTCAGTGTCAGCAAGAATGTCTACGACCGCCTGACCAGCACTATTAGTTATAACTGAACCATTCGAAGGGCTCAGTCGGCCGATAGTCGTAACGACGTTAACCAAAGCATCAGCAATTGGAGTCGACGATCCTTCCTGAGTAACCGTCACTAAAAGAGAGCCTGGTTGAGCGTTGGAGATGTTATTTGATTCTACACATGTGTTGCTTGGAGGAACGTCACCTTCAGGGCAGTTGTATAGTGTGGTAACAATGTCAACGGTAAGGTTGTTGTCATCAACGACATCACCTTCCGTAAAGAAACCAATAGAAGTCGAACTCCCTTCAAAAGAAACAGTCAACTCGCCAGCGCCCTGTACTGAACCAGCATTAAGCTGGATAACCGCTGTACCCGAACTATCAGTCAATGCAGTCCCGCTTGCAGGTGTAAGCGTGCCCAACGTTGAGGTAAAAGTAACAACTCTCTGTTGAACCGGTTGCCCTGAAGCGTTTAACACATTAACCGTCACTACTCCTGGCTCTGCTGCTGAGATATTTACTGAAGACAAGTCAAGGCTAAGTAAGAAACTATTATCACCAGTATCAGACTCTCCATCTCCCGCAGTATTGAACGAGAAATCTGAAAATACAGAGTCTTCTTCAGCTTCAGACACTTCATCCGAAGGCAAAGCAAATGTGGCGGTAGCAATCCCTGCCCCAGCTTCAGTACCAGGCAGCAAGTTGACCGTCGCAACGCCATTCTCATCCGTTAGCGCAGTGCCTAGAGATGGATTGATTGAACCTGCGGTTGTAACAAATGAAATTAATTCATTCGACGCAGCAGCACCTTCCCTAAGCAGCGTAGCTTTCAGAAACCCTGGTTGTGCAGCTGAAACAGAACGAATTGACTCACCTGCGCTATCCACCATATTAGTTGTCAGCGTATAGGTTATCGTGGGTTGTGGTTCCGGTTCTGGATCCGGTTCCGTCTCTTGACTTAATCCATCGCCGCCGCCACATGCGACCAAAAAAAGCGAGCCAAGCAATATCCACCAGCTCTTGCGGGCTGTCGTAATCATCTTTATCTCCCTGAGAAACCAATAGCCTTTGCTACTGACCACACTACAAATAAAACAACCTCAATTTCGCCTATGGTAGGGGCACGTAAACATGTCGGCAACAAGCATTTAACAGAAAACATGGTTTAATCGGCAATACTTAGCTGTTAGTCTAAATTTTTGTGATCCACACCAGAACAATATATATCCATGTCTAATCCAACTGTGAAATACAGCCTGACAACAAAGATCTTAATAGGAATGATGTTGGGCGTGCTAACTGGCGTTTTATTGCGCAATTTGTTTCCCGACACGTCCTGGGTAGATGATTATTTAACCTATGGTCTTTTTGACGTTGTCGGTCAGATATTTATCAAAAGCTTAACCATGTTGGTGGTTCCATTAGTTTTTGTTTCCCTGGTATGTGGCACTTGCTCTCTCAGGGACGCCTCTACACTGGGCAGACTCGGAATAAAATCAATACTTCTTTATTTATTAACCACGGCAATCGCCATTAGCCTTGCGATAAGCATTGCGTTGTTCATTGGGCCCGGCGAAGGTGTGAACTTAGTTACCGATGCGACATACAATGCCAAAGCAGCACCTACATTAAGCGAAGTCTTTATTAATATGTTTCCCTCGAACCCAATAAAGGCAATGGCCGAAGGTAACATGTTGCAGATTATTGTATTTGCGCTTTTGTTCGGTATTTCTATGGCCATCGCTGGCGACGCAGGAAAACGCTTAGCCGCAGTATTTGAAGACCTAAACAGCGTTATTATGAAGCTGGTTACTATTCTAATGAATCTGGCACCTTACGGTGTGTTTGCCTTGATGGCTAAGCTCTTTACCGAGCAAGATTTTGAAACTATCGGAAGCCTCGGTGAATATTTCCTCGTCGTTTTAGGTACGCTATTGCTGCATGCCTTTGTCACCTACCCCACCATGTTGAAAACGCTCGCAGGCCTAAATCCGATTACCTTCCTGATTAAAATGCGTGATGCGGTTCTGTTTGCCTTTTCGACCAGCTCCAGCAACGCAACAATTCCTATCACAATGGAGACCGTAACCAGAAAGCTGGGGGTGAAGAATAAGATCGCCTCATTCACTGTACCACTGGGCGCCACTATTAATATGGATGGCACTGCGATTATGCAGGGTGTCGCAACCGTGTTTATCGCGCAGGTTTATGGCGTTGATTTGACCATAAGCGATTACCTTATGGTGGTACTCACCGCGACATTGGCCTCTGTTGGTACGGCCGGAGTACCGGGCGTAGGTCTTATCATGCTTTCGATGGTGCTTCAGCAGGTCAATCTTCCGGTTGAAGGTATCGCCCTGATTATCGGTGTGGACCGATTGCTTGATATGACGCGAACCGCAGTCAATGTGACGGGTGATAGCATGGTCACCTGTGTCGTTGGTAAGTCCGAAAAACAGCTGGATATGGATGTATACAACTCCGCAGAAGCTGGGCTCGCCGAGGAAGAGATTCACTTAGGCGATAAATAGCCAATCATGGCAATGCGTGCCGTCCTAAAATAAGTTGACGGTTTTCTATTAAGCCAGCGCCAATTCAGCGCTGGCTTTTTTGTGCACTTCTTCAGGCGT
>NZ_BAABLI010000002.1:0-506 GCF_039544265.1 Corallincola platygyrae
GAATAGGCCCTGTTTGATGGCACATAGACACTCGCTGGTGTTTGCCTTTCAAGCCCCTCATGACTGCGTAACTCATTGTACTCCTGTACAAACCGGTCAAATCGGCGCTGCTGTTGGAGTAAGCTGTAGCCCGGTTGTTTGCAGACCGCGTCCTTCAGGCTGCGATGCATACGCTCATGGCGGCCATTTTGTTGTGGCCTGCCCGGTTTAATCCGCTCTGGCCGAATACCCTNGCGACTGTAGTTATCGGTAATAGTCAGCGGATAACAGCGCTGTTTATTACCCAAGCGAAAGTCGCCTTTAAAATCGGCACTCCAGCATTGGTTGCTCTGGTTACATTCAGAAAAGGGCAACCCATCTGCCGGCACTTTGCGTTTCACTCGCCGCTTCTTTACCAGGCCAAACCGCTTGAGTATTTCACCCGCGGTGCTGTCTGCGGGCCAATGACTGTCCGGTTGTTCCTGCTTGAGCAAATCAATCAGCTTCTTCGGGCCCCAACTGGGAAA
>NZ_BAABLI010000003.1:0-153100 GCF_039544265.1 Corallincola platygyrae
TGCTTATATTTGAGTTTTTCTCCCTCTAGGGAGTCAATGCTCTGCTCTTTAACAATCAGGAAATGCTGACAAAGCAAGTTTTTAAAATGTAGTTTTTAAAAAGTTGCCATAGTCACTCTATCTGAACTGAATGTTCAGAGATTTTGGCGAAGTCATTACCAGCACAGTCATTAACTTGAGACCTTTTAGGGGTTGTATGGTTAAGTGACTAAGCGTATGCGGTGGATGCCTTGGCAGTTAGAGGCGATGAAGGACGTGTTAATCTGCGATAAGCATTGGGAAGTTGATAAAAGACGTTATACCCAATGATTTCCGAATGGGGAAACCCGGTGTGCTTTGCACATCATCTGCAACTGAATACATAGGTTGTAGAGGCAAACGAGGGGAACTGAAACATCTAAGTACCCTTAGGAACAGAAATCAACCGAGATTTCCTTAGTAGCGGCGAGCGAACGGGAATTAGCCCTTAAGCACGAGTGCGTTAGTGGAAGGCTCTGGAAAGTGCCGCGATACAGGGTGATAGCCCCGTACACGAAAACAATCTCATTGTGAAATCGAGTAGGTCGGGACACGTGATATCTTGACTGAACATGGGGGGACCATCCTCCAAGGCTAAATACTCCTAACTGACCGATAGTGAACCAGTACCGTGAGGGAAAGGCGAAAAGAACCCCTGTGAGGGGAGTGAAATAGAACCTGAAACCGCATACGTACAAGCAGTGGGAGCCCCTTCGGGGGTGACTGCGTACCTTTTGTATAATGGGTCAGCGACTTACATTCTGTAGCAAGGTTAACCGCATAGGGGAGCCGTAGGGAAACCGAGTCTTAACTGGGCGTCTAGTTGCAGGGTGTAGACCCGAAACCGAGTGATCTACCCATGGCCAGGTTGAAGGTTGAGTAACATCAACTGGAGGACCGAACCCACTAATGTTGAAAAATTAGGGGATGAGCTGTGGGTAGGGGTGAAAGGCCAATCAAACTCGGAGATAGCTGGTTCTCCCCGAAAGCTATTTAGGTAGCGCCTCGGACTTATGCCACTGGGGGTAGAGCACTGTTTCGGCTAGGGGGTCATCCCGACTTACCAACCCGATGCAAACTCCGAATACCAGTGAGTACTATCCGGGAGACACACGGCGGGTGCTAACGTCCGTCGTGGAGAGGGAAACAACCCAGACCGCCAGCTAAGGTCCCAAAGTTATCACTAAGTGGGAAACGATGTGGGAAGGCTCAGACAGCTAGGAGGTTGGCTTAGAAGCAGCCATCCTTTAAAGAAAGCGTAATAGCTCACTAGTCGAGTCGGCCTGCGCGGAAGATGTAACGGGGCTAAGTGATACACCGAAGCTGCGGCAGCGTGCTTGCACGTTGGGTAGGGGAGCGTTCTGTAAGTGGTTGAAGGTGTGCTGTAAGGCATGCTGGACATATCAGAAGTGCGAATGCTGACATGAGTAACGACAAAGCGGGTGAAAAACCCGCTCGCCGGAAGACCAAGGGTTCCTGTCCAATGCTAATCAGGGCAGGGTGAGTCGACCCCTAAGGTGAGGCCGAGAGGCGTAATCGATGGGAAACAGGTTAATATTCCTGTACCGACATGTACTGCGATGGGGGGACGGAGAAGGCTAAATGGGCCAGGCGTTGGTTGTCCTGGTTTAAGTGTGTAGGTTGATGGTTTAGGCAAATCCGGACCGTTAAGACTGAGACACGATATCGAGACTCTACGGAGTTGAAGTCATTGATGCCATGCTTCCAGGAAAAGCCTCTAAGCTTCAGGTACATGTAGATCGTACCCCAAACCGACACAGGTGGTCAGGTAGAGAATACTAAGGCGCTTGAGAGAACTCGGGTGAAGGAACTAGGCAAAATAGTACCGTAACTTCGGGAGAAGGTACGCTGATGTTGGTGATGGGACTTGCTCCCTAAGCTGACGTCAGTCGCAGTGACCAGGTGGCTGGGACTGTTTATTAAAAACACAGCACTCTGCAAACTCGAAAGAGGACGTATAGGGTGTGACACCTGCCCGGTGCCGGAAGGTTAATTGATTGGGTTAGCGCAAGCGAAGCTCATGATCGAAGCCCCGGTAAACGGCGGCCGTAACTATAACGGTCCTAAGGTAGCGAAATTCCTTGTCGGGTAAGTTCCGACCTGCACGAATGGTGTAACCATGGCCACGCTGTCTCCACCCGAGACTCAGTGAAATTGAAATCGCAGTGAAGATGCTGTGTACCCGCGGCTAGACGGAAAGACCCCGTGAACCTTTACTACAGCTTGGCAGTGAACATTGAACCTACATGTGTAGGATAGGTGGGAGGCTTTGAAGTGTGTACGCCAGTATGCATGGAGCCATCCTTGAAATACCACCCTTGTATGTTTGATGTTCTAACCCAGGGCCCTAATCGGGCTCGGGGACATTGCCTGGTGGGTAGTTTGACTGGGGCGGTCTCCTCCCAAAGAGTAACGGAGGAGTACGAAGGTTAGCTAATCACGGTCGGACATCGTGAGGTTAGTACAATGGTATAAGCTAGCTTGACTGCGAGACAGACACGTCGAGCAGGTACGAAAGTAGGTCATAGTGATCCGGTGGCTCTGTATGGAAGGGCCATCGCTCAACGGATAAAAGGTACTCCGGGGATAACAGGCTGATACCGCCCAAGAGTTCATATCGACGGCGGTGTTTGGCACCTCGATGTCGGCTCATCACATCCTGGGGCTGAAGTCGGTCCCAAGGGTATGGCTGTTCGCCATTTAAAGTGGTACGCGAGCTGGGTTTAGAACGTCGTGAGACAGTTCGGTCCCTATCTGCCGTGGGCGTTTGAGAATTGAGAGGGGCTGCTCCTAGTACGAGAGGACCGGAGTGGACGAACCTCTGGTGTTCGGGTTGTCACGCCAGTGGCACTGCCCGGTAGCTAAGTTCGGAATCGATAACCGCTGAAAGCATCTAAGCGGGAAGCGAGCCTCGAGATGAGTTCTCACTTGGACTTTAAGTCCACTGAAGGGTTGTTGAAGACTACGACGTTGATAGGCAGGGTGTGGAAGCGTTGTGAGGCGTTGAGCTAACCTGTACTAATTGCCCGTGAGGCTTAACCATACAACCCCTAAGAAGTTTCACCAAAAATGTTCCAGACATTTTTGGGTACTAGCCCCGTCCATGGGGCATGTAAGTTAATCACTGAGCTGTAGACAAGCCAAAATCTGAATAGAGTGACAGTTAGCATTTTCTGATTAAGTTTTTAGTCTGGCGGCCATAGCGTTGTGGTACCACCTGATCCCATTCCGAACTCAGAAGTGAAANGTTTTTGAGTTAATCACTGAGCTGTAGACAAGCCAAAATCTGAATAGAGTGACTGTTAGCATTTTCTGATTAAGTTTTTAGTCTGGCGGCCATAGCGTTGTGGTACCACCTGATCCCATTCCGAACTCAGAAGTGAAACGCAACTGCGCCGATGGTAGTGTGGGGCTTCCCCATGTGAGAGTAGGTCACCGCCAGACACCTAATACACGAAAAACCCCAGCAGCAATGCTGGGGTTTTTTCGTATATGCGCCTGACGGCGCCGACGCTCCCATGCGGCCCACAGGCGCTCGCAAGCTCGCTATGTGGGCCTGCCCAGCTCACGGCAAGCCGCTCGCGCTTCGGGTGTATGAAGCTGCGCTTCATTAACCGCACACCCTACACCCCCATGTGAGCGGCGCTCCGCGCGGCCACAAATCACAGACGTTTGGCTTGTAAAAGCCCTCTCCTGGGGGAGAGGGTTGGGTGATGTGCAACCGGAACATAGGTAACACTTTAAACCGGCAACATGGGTTACACCTTTTCAAAGGTTGAGCAACGCCATTCGGTCAGNGAACCCCAGCAGCAATGCTGGGGTTTTTTGTTTGGGGCGTCCATACCCCAAATCCCTACGGGACTTCGCTCTGATTCATTCCATATGAATCGGTCGTATATGCGCCTGACGGCGCTTACCCTCGCGGTCAGCCCTTGCGGGATGAGCTGCTCTCCTTTATCAACCCCTTCACGCCGCAAGGACTCCCGGCTTGCAAGCACAGCTTGCTGCGCGCTACGGCCACGGCAAAGCGATGCTTTGCTAACCGCGTGGCCTACGCCCCCATGTGAGCGATAAACCTTTTAGAAACGCTTCTACCTCTTGGCTCGTTGATAGACACCTTATTAAGTAAAAAGGCTACCCGAAAGGGTGGCCTTTTTGCGTTGTGGGGTACTGAAAAACCACCGAGACACCTTCGCAGCTTGCGGGCAGCCTTTTAACTTAATGCGCCTGACGGCGCTGCCCCCCGCGGTCAGCCAGCGCACGAAGCGTTGCTTCGTTAGCGCACTGTCTTCACCCCCATGTGAGCGGCGCTTCGCGCGGTTGATAGAATCAATAGATAAATAAGACAGTTGCGTTTCATCGCCCTCATTTGAGGAGAGGGGTGGGTGAGGGGGCTTTGGCCCTTACCTAGGTAGCTAAAACAGATTGTTGTTTGGTGTGTCATCTGTCAGAGACCGCATTCCGAGCGGCTGTCTGTTGTGCCTTGATGGGCTCTCCCTCTATACTGCAAACGCCTCAAACAAGCGTTCTATACAGGGAATGTGGTGAAAATCCACAACTGTGCCCGCAACTGTAAATAAGCACTCGTCTTCGAGCTTATAAGTCAGATTACCTGTCCTGTTTGAACGCAGCCAACGAGCGGGTTACTCGTCAAGCTGGGTGTCTCTTCAATACCCTGTCGAACGATTACCCCTATAACTATTTAGGGACATATATGTGGTCAATAAGCGCAGTCGAGCGCAGTGAAGAAAACCAAATTCAAGCAACGATTGATAACAAAACAAAGCCTCAGGGTTCACTAGGGGCGCTTGAGGTTATCGCCAAACAGGTTGCAATGATTCAAGGGGCGAAATTGCCCAAACTCAAGCAGCCAAAGTTTTGGGTGTTTGCGGGTGATCATGGGGTTGCCGAGGAGAGCGTCAGTGCCTTTCCACAAGAGGTAACCGCACAGATGGTGGCTAACTTCTGTCAGGGCGGCGCCGCTATCAATGTGTTTTGTCGACTGAATGATATATCGCTATCTGTCGTTGATGCCGGAGTTAAAGGGGATGTTTCTGGTTTTCCTGGTGTTATCGACTGTTCCCTTGGAAAAGGTACAAACAACTTTTGTGTTGGCCCCGCAATGTCGATTGATACCATCGAATTAGCATTTGCTCGCTCGTCATCGCTGCTGAGTCAGGCGGCACAGTCTGGGACTAACATTGTTGGTTTTGGTGAAATGGGGATTGCCAATACGACGTCGTCAGCAGCGCTAATTGCTCTGCTTACAGATATTCCAGCCAGTTATTGTGTTGGACGAGGCACCGGCATCGATGCTGATGGCTTGGAGCGAAAGCTCGAAGTTATTGAATCAGTGAGAGACAAATATCGAGGAATAGACTCACCTGTTGAAGCTCTGGCGACGGTAGGAGGCTTTGAGATTGCCATGATGGTTGGCGCTATGCTGTCGGCTGCAGAACACAAAATGGTGATATTGGTTGACGGATTTATTGCATCTGCAGCGGCCTTGGTGGCAGTGAAAATGGTGCCCGAAGTCAAAGAATATATGGTTTTTTGTCATGCATCAGCTGAGAGTGGTCATCACTATTTGTTACAAGAGCTGGGTGTAAAACCACTGCTGGACTTGGGGCTAAGGCTAGGAGAGGGGACTGGTGCGGCATTGGCTTTTCCGCTGGTACAGAGTGCAGTTGCCTTTTATAACGAAATGGCCAGTTTTGATTCTGCTGGAGTGAGCCAGTGACGGCTTTGATTCGCTGGCATTGGCTGCTGCTTTTAACGGCGCTGCAGTTCCTGACCCGCATACCGGTAAAGTTGCCGGAACCCTATGACCACAGATGGCTGCAAGGCTGTAGTGTCTATTTTCCTGTTGTTGGGTGCCTGGTAGGCATTGTCAGTGCCGGCGCATACTGGTTAACCGAACCAATGTTTGATAGTACGATTGCCGCCGTTATCTCTGTTGCGGTGTCGCTGCTTCTCACTGGCGCATTTCATGAAGATGGGCTTGCTGACACTGCCGATGGCTTCGGCGGTGGCCATACGGTCGACGATAAGCTGAGAATAATGAAAGATTCCCGGGTGGGGACTTACGGTGTTGTCATATTGGTGGTTACCTTGATGCTTAAGGTGCTTACCACTGCAAGTCTGAACAACCCTCAGCTGATTATTGCTGGCCACGTCATCAGTCGCGCTTTCGCTGTGACTTTCATCTCTGCGCTCCCCTACGTGAGCGAGGCCAAAACCAGTAAGAGCAAACCGCTATCCACTCAGTTAACGAAAGGCGGCATCGTCTCCGTAATCGCTATCGCATTGCTCACTATGCTGTTATTGCCAATGAAGGCCGTCTTACCCACGGTGGTATGCCTCCTGTTATTGTGGCTCATAGTTCGAAAGTTGTTTCTGGCACAGATAGGTGGCTATACCGGTGATAACCTAGGGGCTGCGCAGCAGCTCTCTGAAGCCATACTGCTGATGGCTTGTGCAGGCGCGCTGGGAGTATCTATTGATTGAATTAGTGATTGGTGGGGCGAGGTCAGGTAAGAGTACGTTTGCGGAAACGCTGGCGATTAACAGCCAAATGGACGTGGTCTATATCGCCACCGCTGAGGTGCTAGATGATGAAATGGCCGAACGGATCAGACATCATCAAAAACAAAGACCTGGCCACTGGCAGTTGGTTGAAGTGCCAACAGATCTTGCTGAGGTGATCTCCTCATCAAGTCCCGAAACTCTATTACTGATTGATTGTTTGACCCTTTGGTTGAGCAACTTGATGTTAAAAGGGTTAGCCATAAATGAAAGGTTAGAGGCCGTTGAGGTGGCCTTGCAACAGCGACAGCAAAACACCATTCTTGTCAGCAACGAAGTGGGTATGGGCATAGTGCCAGAAAATGCCCTTGGTAGAAGATTTAGAGACGAGGCTGGTCGTATGAATCAGCGTATCGCTCAAATTGCTGGCAGGGTTACCTTGGTGTCTGCTGGACTCCCTTTGTTGCTAAAGGGGCCAATTCATGGCTGAACTCAAGGTAATGCATTTGGTTCGCCATGGCGAGGTAATGTCACCGTCATGTTTGCTTGGCTCAACCAACGTTGGTTTGACCGAATTAGGCAGGATAAAACTCGTTGATGCTGTAGAAAGGCTTGTCGGTCCGAAAACCAGGATCTTTAGCTCACCACTAAACCGTTGTTCATTGGTGGCCAACCAAGTCGCTGACAATAAAACGCTTAAGTGTGATCTGGTTGATGAGCTAAAAGAGTATGACTTTGGGTGTTTGGATGGTGTGCCTTTTTCAAAGTACTCCAACACTGAGGAAGTCATGCTTGCGAGCTTTTGGCGTGACCCTGTCCGTGGTCGCATTCCAGACGCAGAAATGATGCCCGATTTTCAGAAACGTATTCATCAATGCCTGATGGGGATCTGGGATGAAATAGACGGGGAAGGAGTGGTGGTGACACATGGCGGTGTTGTTCGCATGGTGTTGAACGAGGTGTTGAATTTAGGTTTAGATGCCTACCGCTCGTTACTGTCCTTAGAGATTCCCTACGGATCGATTACCACAATTGAACGATTTCAACAGCATGACCAATCCTCATATCGCGTAAAGCGGGTTGGTTGGACGCACGAATTTAATTAGGAGAATGCTCGGTGTCAGACCAAGTGAATAAAGACGAACGGCATAAAGCCAGACAGCAGAAAATTAAAGAAAACGTCGATAAGAGAATCGACGATGCACAAGAAGAGCGTGGCGTTCTTATCGTTATTACCGGCAATGGTAAGGGTAAGAGTACGTCTGGCTTTGGCACCGTCGCTCGTTGCGTTGGTCACGGTTATAAAGCGGGTGTTATCCAGTTTATTAAAGGCACCTGGGATTGTGGTGAACGCAACCTGTTAGAGAATGCTGGCGTTGAATTTCAGGTCATGAACACAGGCTTTACCTGGGAAACTCAGAATCGAGAAGCAGATACCGCCGCCGCGCAAAAGGTTTGGAAAGAAGCAAAACGTATGTTGGCGGATGACACCCTTCATCTGGTGCTATTAGACGAGATCACCTATATGGTTCAGTACAACTATCTGGATCTGGATGAAGTGATTGAAGCGATTGCCAACCGGCCCCAAGAACAAAGTGTGGTTTTGACAGGCCGAGGAGCTCATCGTCGTTTAACCGAAATGGCAGACACCGTGTCCGAAGTCCAGCCGTTAAAGCACGCGTTTGATGCAGGCATTAAGGCGCGTAAAGGAGTGGATTGGTGACCGACGCCAAGGATGGAATCTTTTCGCAAGCTGAGGCCGATACCGTAGAGCGCGTCATTCGCTCACGCCGTGATGTCAGGGGCAACAGGTTTGTCTCTGACCCCGTGCCTGACAGCATGCTTGAGAAGATTTTTGAAGCGGCAATGTGGGCGCCTTCGGTGGGATATTCTCAGCCGTGGCGCTTTATCACTGTCCACAATCAGGATACCAAGCGTAAAGTGGCTGAATCCTTTGCCACCGAAAATCAGAAGGCGTCCGCTCTGTTTACTGACGACAAGCAGGCGCTGTATCAGCAATTGAAATTAGAAGGTATTAAGGAAGCGCCAGTCAATCTTGCGGTTTACTACTGTCCCAGTGAGCAACCTGTGTTGGGGCAGACAAGCATGCCTGATATGGGACGGTTCAGCGTGGTCTGTGCCATAGAGAACATGTGGTTAATGGCAAGGGCATTAAACATAGGGGTAGGTTGGGTTAGCATCTTAGATCCAACCAAAGTATCGGAAGCTTTGCAGGCGCCTGACCACTGGGAACTGATCGGTTATTTGTGCCTGGGGTACACCAACGGCTTTCTCAGCGAGCCAGAGCTGGAGAAGCTGGGGTGGGATAAACGCCGGCAGCGGCACCAGGTTTGGTTTGAAGAAAACGCAGGAAATAAAAAGCCACCTGAATAGGTGGCTTTTTTGATGTTTATGCACTGGCTGTTGTTACTGGCGTTGGCCCTCATCAGGCAGCATGACATTCAATTCCAATACAGACAGATCTGAGCCCTTTTGGTCGAGGCTTACACTTACCTGATCTGGGTTGATATCTACGTAACGTTTAATCACCTCCAAGATATCCCGTTCCAACTGGGGTAGGTAAGAGGGGCTGTTACGTCGACTACGCTCGTGGGCAACAATAATCTGCAAACGCTCTTTTGCCAGTGATGCCGTGTTTTTCTTAGACGAGCGGAAATAATCCAACAATGACATAAGTGGTTAACCTCCAAAGATGCGCTTGAAAATTCCTTTTTTCTGCGCCGTCAGGAAGCGGTAATCCACTTCATTGCCGAGCAGTCTCTCTACCGCGTCCTGATAAGCCAGGCCCGCGTCACTCTGTTCGTCCAGAATTACTGGAGCACCTGAGTTAGAGGCTTTCAATACAGCTTGAGATTCTGGGATCACACCCAGCAATGGAACCGCCAGGATCTCCTGTACATCTTCCACGCTCAGCATATCGCCACGGTCGACACGGCTTGGCGCATAACGAGTCAGCAACAGATGCTCTTTTACAGGTTCTTCGCCTGCTTCTGCACGACGAGACTTGCTTGCAAGGATGCCAAGAATACGGTCTGAGTCGCGGACAGAAGAGACTTCAGGGTTGGTAACCACCACGGCTTCATCAGCAAAATACAGCGCCATCTGAGCGCCCATTTCAATACCCGCAGGTGAGTCACAAATGATGTAATCAAAAGTCTCTGAAAGCTCTTCCAGAACTTTGCCTACGCCTTCTTTGGTCAGGGCATCTTTATCGCGAGTCTGAGAAGCCGGCAGAATGTAGAGATTATCTACACGCTTGTCCTTAATCAGCGACTGGTTAAGGTTGGCTTCTTGATTGATGACGTTTACGAAGTCGTAGACAACGCGACGCTCACAACCCATGATCAGGTCGAGATTACGCAGGCCTACATCGAAGTCGATAACGACAGTTTTGTTTCCCTTGATTGCTAAGCCAGTTGCGATGGCTGCGCTGGTAGTGGTTTTGCCAACACCACCTTTTCCTGATGTGACAACGATGATACGTGCCATAGTTCTTATTCCTGTATGAATTCGCTTAATTCAGTGCGTCGATGGTTAGTTTTTCGTCCCGCAATGAGATGGCTGCTGCTTGCTGCCAATGGGTTTCTTGCAGGGCATCGCTTAGCCAGTAGTGTCCACAAATCGAAACCAGTTCGGCTTGCAGGTTCTGGCAGAATATTCTTGCATCCAGATCGCCTTTCGCTCCGGCAATAGCGCGGCCTCTCAGAGTGCCATACACATGGATGTTGCCATCGGCAATTACCTCGGCACCGTTGCTCACCTGACCCAGAACAATGAGGTCTGAATCCTTGGCGTAGATCTGCTGACCTGAGCGAACCGGCTGACGTATCACCATGGTTTCCTGTCTGGCAGGCTCCTGTGGCATGGGCGCCGGTTGTGAAGTCGCAGGGGGGGCAGCTTGAGCAGCCGGCTTTGGTTTACTTGCTTTGCTGGATACGGGTTTGGTTAACACCGCCAATCCGGCTAGCTTCGCCGCGCTGCGCTGCTCTTCGTCGGCGTTAGTGACACCAACAGCGACCAAGCGGAGCGACTCAAGCGTTTCTTTCAGCTGTTCGAATGGGATCTGTTCACCTTGTAAGAGTTCAAGGTCTACCACGACAGGGGCACGATCGAAAAAATGGGGTACCTGAGCAATTTTTTGCCCAAGTTCTGACGCCACAGCGTCAATATCTAAACTGCTAAGTTTCAGAACTGAAAGGGTAAATGCGCTGCCTTTCAATTCAAGCGCGGATTGCGACATATGAAGACGTTACCTGTCTTTTATAAATTGTTGCCTGGCCTTGTGGCCCATGTGCGGTCTGAAGCCGCCTATCGCCTGGGTTCTGTCCTCCCAAGGCCAGGTCATGGTATAGTCTGCAACCCTTTCAAGGCAAGTATGTTCAAGCGGGATTTTTCAACTATGTGGTGTGCGATCTATAAGAGCAGCAAAAAAGTCGATAGTTATCTGTTCATTGAGCGCAAAGACGATTTTTCTCGTGTCCCCGAGGCATTAATGGCGCAGTTCGCCGGTCCTCAATTGGTGATGGTTGTAAATTTGGAAAAACGTGAACGTTTGGCCATGGCAGATATCGAAAAGGTTAAGGTTGAGTTGACCGATAGAGGTTTTTATCTGCAGTTACCACCACCGACAGAGGGTCTTCTGAAACAACATCGGGCCGAAAAAGGATTAGATGAATGATTAAACGTGCGCTCATTGCCGCAGTAATTTCTGTTAGCGGCACAGCATTCAGTAGCGTAATAACAGCCAATCAGGCGATGGCTGCAGAATATCTGCCAGCGCCAGAAGGATTTGCTGATTTTATTCTTGAAGTAAAACAAGATGCCGCGGCTCAAGGGATCAGCGAACAGATCCTGGAGCAAGCCTTTGCCGACGTCACTTATATGCGAAAAGCTGTAAAGCAGGACAAATCGCAGCCGGAGTTTCGCAAGTCGACTCTGGAAACCTATATGTCAAAACGAGTACCTGATTGGAAGGTAAAAAAAGCGCGTCAGCTATACGCCAAGCATCAGGATGTTTTAGAAAAAATAGGTAAAGAGTATGGGGTTCAGCCCCGTTTTATTGTCGCTTTGTGGGGCTCGGAGTCTAACTTTGGCAGTTATCAGGGAAACTTTCCTGTGGTGTCTGCGCTGTCGACCATGGCCTATGAAGGACGTCGTGCTGAGTTTTTCCGCAAAGAGTTGATGGCGGCTTTGACCATTTTGGAGCAGGGGCATATCAGCGTTGATAAGTTCAAAGGCTCCTGGGCGGGTGCGATGGGCCAGACGCAGTTTATGCCGAGTTCATTCTTAAGCTTTGCGGTTGATTACAACGGTGACGGTCGCAAAGATATTTGGGGCTCCGAGGCAGATGCATTTGCTTCGATTGCCAATTATCTAAGCCAAAGTGGCTGGGATGATTCTATTACCTGGGGGCGCCAGGTGAAGCTGCCAGCTGGTTTTGATGCCGAACAATCAGGGATCAAACTCAAACGCACGTTGGCCGAATGGCAGACCTTGGGTGTACGCCGTTATGACGGCACAGACCTTCCCACAAACAGCATCGATGCTTCGGTGATTATTCCTGATGACACCAATGGTCGAGTGTTTCTGGCTTATCAGAACTTTGATGTCTTGATGCGCTGGAACCGGAGCTATTACTTCGCCTGTACTGTGGGCTATTTGTCAGATCGTATTCGATACCCTGCACTGTGATGAGATTATCTAGTTCTAAACATAGCTTTGTAGGTCAGCGCTTGCGCTGGCTTCTTGCTTTGTCTGTTTTTAGTTTTAGTGGTGCTTTGGTTGCTTCTGACGCCAAGCAATCTACAACCCTGTACGTCGATTTTCCGGTCAAGGACTTTGAACAGGGTAGTGAAACCACGTTGCACCATACTGAGTACGGATTGCTGAAAATCCTTATTCCTGAGTTACGCAAGCAGTACCCGGTATCACTGGCTCAGTCCAATAGTGGTCAGGCGGTTGCATTGGTTCAAAGAGAACAGGCAGGGTGTGTCAGCAACGTACGTTTTACGCAAGCGCGATCCAATAAGCTGCATTTTTCCAAGCCATTTTCACTTTATTTCGGCATGCGACTTTATTATCAGGCTGACAACGTCAAGGCCCAGAGCGCGATAGCGAAGTTTGGTCGCAAGCCAGTGGCGTTGGCCAAGCTGTTTGAAGGGGAGCAAAGTGGGCGCCTTGGCGTGGTTTCCGGTCGCTCATATGGCGACAAGATAGATCCATTTCTTAACTCTCCCGAAATGCGTTACAACCTCTATGTGCGAGGTGCCAATGATATGTCAAAGGGACTCCTGGCTATGCTGGGGCAGGGCCGAGTTGATTATGTGATTGAGTATCCAGAAGTCGCTGCACACTATCTTGATGACCATCAGGAGGAGAATATCCGCAGTGTGGCACTGGCTGAGAGTGAGTCTATGGTGACCGGGCACCTGGCGTGTGCAAAGACCGCTGAAGGAAAAGCTGTCATCGCCGAGTTTGACACTCTGGTTGCGAACTACCAGCAGCGTGAAGACTATTACCAGGCTCATATTGCAGGCCTTCCAGAATCACTGAGAGCGGAGTTTGCCAAACAATACGAGCATGTTTTCGGAAAGGTAGCTGAAAATGGCCGCTGATCAGCCCTTTTGGATAAAGAAAACATTGGCTCAGATGAGCGAATCTGAGTGGGAATCGCTTTGTGATGGGTGCGGCAAATGCTGCCTGCACAAGGTTATCGACGAAGATACCGACGAACTGTATTTCACTGAAGTCGCCTGCCGACTGTTAGACCCGGAAACCGGTGCGTGTTCAGACTATGCGCATCGTTTTCGCCATGTGCATGATTGTGTCAAAGTGACACTCGATGATATCGAGTCGTTTTTATGGCTACCGCCAACCTGCGCCTATCGACGTTTGGCAGAAGGTAAGCCACTTCCAGAATGGCACCCCCTGTTAACTGGGGACAAGTCCAGAATGCATTTGGAAGGTCATTCAGTTCGCGGAAAGCATGTGGTACTGGAAAAGGATGCCGGGCCAACATTGTCAGAACATATTGTGTGGTGGCCTTTGGATGAAGATGGCTACAGTGAAGCTTACGTCGATAGTGGGGATTAGATACAGATCCCCTAATAAAAAAGCGGGCTGGCATTAGGCTGGGAGCCCGCTTTTTTCTTTTTTCGTCTGCTTAGCTATTAGCCTTCAGTCGACTTATACCCCAGCAAGCCAGTACGACGACTGCGAGCAGGGTATAAATAACGAAGCTGACGACCAGCCATTGTGGCATCGACCAGCCCAGGAAAGACCATGCTATTTCGCCACAATCTCCTGTCGCTTCAAAAAACACCGGTAACCAGTGATGTAACTGCAGCCAACTTGGGAAGTTAGGCTCAAAATCACAGGTATTGAATGGTGAAGGATTAATTTGCAGCTGGACATGTTCCCACGCGAGCAATAGCCCCCACACGCCAGAAACAAGCCATGCGGCAAAGCCAGTCAGTCTGAGCCAAAGGTATTGTGGTGCAATGGCAGTAATAAAGCCCGTGAGCAATACCCCAAGCATGGCGACACGTTCATAAATACACATAATGCATGGCGCTAGGTCCATGCCGTACTGGAAAAATAGGGCGCAGAGCTCCAAAGCCAGAGCTGAGGCTCCTAACAACAACCACGGCCATCGTTTCTCTGGCCAACTACCGATAATCTGGATCACTCAACAAATTCCTTCTGACAGCTGAGTATGGAAATAAGGAGCTGATTTTACCCCTATGCTTGTTATCGCCAAGGCATTGACATCAAACTTTACAAATTTGCTATGGCAAACAAAACAAAAAGCCCAGCAAGAGCTGGGCTTTTCTTAGCAGACAATGAGCCTGCTTAACTTAGTGGTGACCTGAGACCGCCGATTCTGCAACAGCAGAAACATGGTTTATCAAACCTGCATCATAAAGAGCATCTGTGGCGGGTTGAAGGATCAGCACTGTCGCAACCAAGCTGACAATAAGCAATACGATGGTATAGGGCAGTGCCATCCACACCATGCGACCGTATGAGAGGCGCAACAGGGGGGCAAGAGCTGAGGTCAGCAGGAATAGGAAAGCAGCCTGGCCATTTGGCGTTGCTACGCTTGGCAGGTTGGTGCCCGTATTCACGGCGACAGCCAGAAGATCAAACTGATCTCGGCTGATGGTCCCGTTTTGCAGTGCTGTGTAGATCTCTTCGATGTAAACCGTGCCTACAAATACGTTGTCAGAGACCATTGAGAGCAGGCCATTTGCCAGGAAAACGCGCCATAACTGACCATGGCCCTCAAAGCTCAATACCCAGTCGGTTACCGGAGCAAAAAGGTCTTGCTGGATGATTACGGCAACAATAGCGAAGAACACGCTAAGCAGGGCTGTAAACGGCAGAGCTTCTTCAAAGGCTTTGCCTAGTTTGTGCTCATCAATGACGCCAGTTGCGGACGTCGCGAGAACAATCACACTCAATCCGATTAAACCTACTGCAGCCAGGTGCAGCGCCAGTCCTACGATTAACCAGACGGCAATAAAAGCTTGGACAATGAGGTTGGCTACGTCACGTTTAGTGCGTCGTTCAGTAGAATAACGTTCATAATCCTGCAGGATAGTGCGCACGGCCTTTGGCAGTCTGGCGCCGTAACCAAACCATCTGACTTTTTCCAACAGGACGCAGGTTAACAAGCCAAAGAACAGCGTTGGCAATGTCACTGGCGCTACGCGAATGGCGAAATCAATAAAATCCCAACCAGCCTTACCACCAATGATCAGGTTTTGTGGTTCACCTACCAAGGTGCACACGCCACCCAACGCAGTCCCCACGGCTGCGTGCATCATCAGGCTACGTAAGAACGCACGAAACTGCTCGAGATCATCTCGCGTCAGGTCATGCAGATTTTCATCAGCAGTATGGTCATGAGGGTGGTGAAACTCCTTACCTGAAGCCACCTTGTGGTAAATAGCGTAAAACCCAGTGGCGACAGCAATAACCACGGCGATAACGGTTAGTGCATCCAAAAATGCTGACAAGAATGCTGCTGCAAAGCAAAAAGCAAGAGAAAGCAGGGATTTGGAGCGGATCTTTATGAGTAATTTGGTAAAGATAAACAGCAGCAACTGCTTCATGAAATAGATACCTGCCACCATAAACACCAACAGTAGCAGTACTTCAATATTGGCAGTTAGCTCATGCATCACCATGTCTGGTGAGGTCATACCTAAAGCGACGGCCTCTATTGCCAATAGCCCACCAGGCTGAAGAGGATAGCATTTCAGTGCCATGGCGAGTGTGAAGATAAACTCGATGATCAGCAGCCAACCTGCTGCAAACGGACTGAAGTGGAAGACTATGGGATTGACCAGTAGAAAAACCAGAATGGTAATTTTAAACCAGTCGGGGGCTTGTCCGAGGAAGTTCCTCATAAACGCTTCGCCAAGCGTCTTTGTTTGTGGCATTAGAAGTGCTCCAGGATTATTTGCTTTTTTTTAGGAGCTGTATGTCTCTGTTGTCTGATTAACGCAGAACGAGAACGATTTCGTCAGGGCTGAAGCCAAATTGAGCAGGGTCTCAATGATTGGCCTGAAACGGTGAAGATATCGTCAATGAAGTGCTGTTCGTCGTTATTATTTTTGATTTATCGGCGAACAAAATTCATACACCAAAGAGCTACAGGCCCGGTCCTTTATAAAATTTGGTCGCTATTTTACCTACTTTTTGCCAATTGCCTACGCCGCTTGCGGTCTTTTTATTTAGATAGAGCTGGATCGCAGTAATGATGGGGATTTGAAAGGATGAATTGAGTCAAAATGTGAGTAAGTTTTTACTTTTAAAAGTTCGCTGTTGCTTGTTGGTTAAAAAAGGCATCTGGTATGATGAGTTCCTTTATACTGCTTGAAGAGTTACCTGCGACAGGACCATAAATGATAATTAAAGCCCAGAGCCCCGCGGGGTTTGCCGAAGAGTACATTGTTGACTCTATTTGGAACAACCGTTTTCCCCCTGGTTCTATTCTGCCTGCCGAACGAGAGTTATCAGAACTGATTGGTGTTACCCGGACTACGCTACGTGAAGTGCTTCAGCGCTTGGCTCGTGATGGCTGGTTAACCATTCAGCATGGAAAACCAACACGAGTGAATAATTTCTGGGAGACGTCCGGTTTAAATATTCTGGAAACGATCGCCCGACTGAATCAGGATGGTATTCCTGAGTTGGTGGACCACCTGCTTTCAGCACGCACCAACATCAGCAGTATCTATATCCGTGCGGCACTGAAGAACAGTGGTGACAAGGTTAAGCAGATTATTCTGGATGCGGGAGACATTCCTGATGATCCGGAGAAGTGTGCAGAGTTTGATTATCAGATAAACCATGCGTTGGCATTTGCGTCTAATAATCCCATCTATGTGTTGACCCTGAATGGCTTTAAAGGCCTTTATTCGCGCATTGGTGCGTATTATTTTTCACTGCCTCAGTCTCGAGATTTGCTAGGCAAGTTCTACCAGGAGATCCTGGCGCTTGCAGAGCAAGACAAGTACGACGAAGCAATCAGCGTCGTGCGTCGTTACGGTTACGAAAGTGCCAAGCTTTGGCAGAGCCTACGTGACGATGTGCCAAGTGATATTGTGGACATTGCCAGATAAAGAACCAACTGCAATACACTATCTTTTTTGGGAAGGGGTTAACCATGGGTTAACCCCTTTTTTGCTTTAGAGGCAGAAGCTAACTCTTTTTCCGAGCGGCTGTTCTTGTAGCGATAAAGCCAAACACTACAAGCATCGTCAACCAGCTGCTTGTTTCCGGGACAAGAATACGTTGCTTTAAAAGGTTTGGAATATCATCAACTTCCCAGAAGCCGCCAGTGGAAGAATCACTGTACCGCCCTGTTAGTTCATTGGGTCCCAAATCGTACATATAGCCATAGTCAGCTCCCTCACCGCCTTCTGCATCCTCCCACGTGGAAACGTCGCTCAGGAGGGCGTCATCGTCGCAGCTGAAATCCTGAATGCAAAGGTATTTATCATTTCTGGGAAAGTGATTTTCGTACCAGCCACTTAGGCTAAAACGGTGTCCACTGCCGCTTAGGGCTTTAAATGACACGGAATAATTGGTTACCAATCCGTGGCCCCAATACCAAATCCCCGCCCAGAGGGATCCAGAGCCGAATCCATATTTCGAACTAAATGCATAATCTCCATAGCTAGTACTTAATGTCGCACCAACAAGCTCCTGGGTTTCAACGTCAACATAATATTCGGATTCTAACCATATCGTCTCGATGTAGTAGTCATCCCAGTCATAGATGTCCATATATGAATCTACAGAAAACTTAATATATGAAGCGCTTGCGGCACCGCTGAAGGCGGCAGATAGAAAACAAAGGGCAATAACGAGCTTTTTCATTTTTTACTTCCTTGTTCTAAGTTGAGGGTCGACGATAAGTTTAGTAGATCTTCAAATATGTGTAGCCATATCTTTATCTTCTTTTGCTTCCTCTGCGGGAGCTGAAGGCGGACAGGTGGCTATTAGCTCGACTTTATCGTCCTCCTCAACCTGCTCAAGCTTCACTTCAAATCCCCATAGCCGGTGGAGGTGCTTAAGTACTTCATTGTAACTGGTGTCCAGGGGGATTCGTTGGTGAGGTATGTATCTCAGTGTGAGAGATCTGTCACCACGCAGGTCAACGTTGTAGACCTGAATATTGGGTTCGCGGTGGCTAAGGTTATATTGTGCTGCTAACAGTTCACGGACTTTGCGATACCCGGCATCATTGTGGATCCAACCCACCTCCATAAAGTTCTGTTTGTCATCATCCAACAATGAAAAGAGTTTAAATTCCCTGATCAACTTGGGAGAGAGAAACTGAGCGATAAAACTCTCGTCCTTAAAGTTCTCCATCGCGAAGTGAACCGTCTTCAACCAGTCGCTGCCTGCGATATCAGGGAACCATTGCTTGTCCTCTTCATCCGGCTGTTCACAGATACGGCGAATATCCCTAAACATGGCAAAGCCTAAGGCGTAAGGGTTGATACCAGAGTAGTAGGGGCTGTTGTAGGGTGGTTGAGCGACTACGTTGGTGTGCGAATGGAGGAACTCCAGCATGAAGCGGTCGGTTAATTTGCCTTCGTCATATAGGTGGTTTAGCAGGGTGTAGTGCCAGAAACAGGCCCAACCTTCGTTCATCACCTGGGTCTGTTTTTGTGGATAGAAGTACTGCGAAATCTTGCGCACAATTCTGACCACTTCTCGCTGCCAGGGCTCAAGCAACGGCGCATTCTTTTCGATGAAGTAAAGAAGGTTTTCCTGTGGCTCAGGCGGAAACCTGTTTTTTTGGGCAACGCGGTTGGCCTGCTGTTTTGGTAATGTTCTCCACAAGTCGTTGACCTGAGATTGCAGATACTCTTCACGATCCTTTTGCCGTTTCTTTTCTTCAGCCAAGGATATTTCGGTAGGGCGCTTGTATCTGTCTACCCCCTGGTTCATCAGCGCATGACAGGAATCGATCACGGCTTCAACTTCGCTGGTGCCATGACGTTGCTCGCATTCAGCGATGTAGTTTTTAGCAAATACCAGATAATCGATAATTGAGCTGGCATCTGTCCAGGTTTTAAACAAGTAGTTATTCTTGAAGAAACTGTTGTGGCCATAACAGGCGTGTGCCATCACCAGCGCTTGCATGGTGACAGTGTTCTCTTCCATTAAGTAGGAGATGCAGGGTGCCGAGTTAATCACAATCTCATAGGCCAGCCCCATTTGCCCACGTTTGTATGTTTGCTCCGTTTGAATAAAACGCTTGCCGAACGACCAGTGGCTGTAGCCTATTGGCATGCCTACACTGGCGTAAGCGTCCATCATCTGCTCTGCGGTAATTACCTCAATCTGGTTTGGGTAGGTGTCCAACCCATAGATTTTTGCGACGCGGTCAATTTCCGTTTCGTACTGTTCCAGCAGAGGGAAGTTCCAGTCTGGACCGTCATCCATTGGCGTTACATTTTTACTTTGCTTTTTAGCCATCACGCCCCCTTATGCCGCCTGCCTGCGGAACAACTCTCTAAACACCGGATAAATATCTTCGACCGCTTTAATCCGTTGCATTGCAAAAGAGTCAAACTGGTCGAGCAACTTCTCATACTCATGCCACAGGGTTTGGTGGGGTCTGTGGGTGATTTCGATATAGGTGTAGTAACGCACCAATGGCAGCAGTTTTTTACTCAATAGCTCGTAACAGTGGGGGCTATCGTCAGCCCAGTTATCACCGTCAGACGCCTGCGCTGCGTAGATATTCCACTGATCTGATGGGTATCTGTCATCGATGATCTGTTTCATCAATTTCAGTGCGCTGGAGACTATGGTGCCGCCTGTTTCCTGGCTATAAAAGAACTCGTGTTCATCTACTTCCTTGGCCTGGGTGTGATGGCGTATATAGATGACATCTATGTTCTGGTAGGTACGGGTCAAAAACAGGTAGAGCAAAATGTAGAAACGTTTGGCCATCTCCTTAGTGGCCTGATCCATCGAGCCGCTGACATCCATCAGGCAGAACATCACGGCTTTGGAGGTGGGCACGGGGCGCTTCACAAAGTTATTGAAGCGCAGATCAAAGGTGTCGATAAAAGGGGTGGCTGCAATACGCTTTTTCAGCTCATCGAGCTCTTTTTTCAGGCGCTTGATGGCCGCACTGTTTCTGGGTTTTTCGGCTTCGAGCTGTTTAAGCTCCTCTTCCAGCTCTCTGGCTTTGCGCTTCTTCCCTGAGTTCATCGCAGTACGACGGGCCAGAGACTGACGTAGTGAACGAACAATGTTGATGTTGGTCGGCACACCATCTGTGGTGTAACCCGCGCGATAAGTTTTGAATTCGGTAAGTTTGTCGAGCGTATTTTTTTTAAGGTTTGGTAGCTCCAGATCTTCGAACAGCAGGTCAAGGTACTCATCTTTGGAGATGTTAAATACGAATTGATCTTCGCCTTCACCGCTATCACTGGCTTCGCCGTCACCGCTACCACCCGCGCCACCTTGCGGGCGTTCAATTTGATCACCGGGTATAAATCTGTCGTTGCCAGGCAATACCTGTTCTCGATGACCTCCTTGACCCTGATGAAAGATAGGTTCGGAAATATCGCGTGTAGGAATACTAACCTTTTCGCCCTTGTCTGCATCAGTGACGCCTCGTTTTGAGATGGCGTCAGACATCGCCTTCTTGATTTGCTGTTTATAGCGCCTCAAGAAGCGTTGCCGGTTGACCGTGCTCTTCTTCTTACTGTTGAGTCGTCGATCAATAAAATGCGCCATCGACACCTCCCGTTAGTTGTTGGAGCCTGCAAATACTAAGTCGACTTCCTGACTCTTAGATACCACTCAGAAAGCAGGTGGACCTGTTTCTGGGTGTATCCTTTCTCCATCATACGGGCGACGAAGTCTTCATGTTTCTTCTGATCTTCGGCCGATGTTTTTGCATTGAACGAGATAACAGGTAGAAGGTCTTCCGTGTTTGAGAACATCTTTTTCTCTATCACGGTACGAAGCTTCTCGTAACTGGTCCAGTTGGGGTTCTTGCCGTTGTTATTGGCTTTGGCCCTGAGCACGAAATTCACTATTTCATTACGGAAGTCTTTGGGGTTACTGATCCCCGCTGGCTTTTCAATCTTTTCCAGCTCTGCATTCAATGCTGCGCGGTCAAATAGCTGACCAGTTTCGGGGTCTCGATAATCCTGGTCCTGTATCCAGAAATCGGCATAGGTGACATAACGGTCAAAAATGTTTTGGCCATATTCGGAGTAGCTTTCAAGGTAAGCGGTCTGGATCTCCTTACCAATAAACTCGACATATTTCGGGATCAGATAGCCTTTCAGGTGCTCCAGATATGCGTCGGCAGTTTCCTGTGGGAATTGCTCACGCTCAATCTGTTGCTCAAGCACGTAGAACAAATGCACTGGGTTGGCGGCCACTTCAGCATGGTCGAAGTTGAAGACACGGGATAGAATCTTGAAAGCGAAACGGGTGGATAGACCGCTCATGCCCTCATCGACGCCGGCAAAATCTCTGTACTCCTGGTAGGACTTAGCTTTGGGATCTGTGTCTTTGAGGCTTTCACCATCGTAGACCCGCATTTTCGAGTAGATGCTGGAGTTTTCTGGGTCCTGCAGGCGAGACAACACGCTGAATCTTGCTAGTATATCCAGTGTGCCAGGCGCACAAGGCGCGCCGACCAATTCCGAGTGCTCTAGCAGCTTGTCATAAATTCGAATCTCTTCTGAGACTCTCAGGCAATAAGGCACTTTGACAATGTAAACACGGTCGAGGAACGCCTCATTGTTCTTATTGTTTCGGAAGCTCTGCCACTCAGATTCATTGGAGTGAGCGAGAATGATACCGCGATACGGCAATGCCGACAGACCCTCTGTCGGGTTGTAATTTCCTTCCTGAGTCGCCGTCAGCAACGGATGCAGCACCTTGATGGGTGCTTTAAACATCTCGACAAACTCCATCAGCCCCTGGTTTGCTCGGCACAGGGCGCCAGAGTAGCTATAGGCATCAGGGTCGTCCTGAGAGAAGTGCTCCAACTGGCGAATGTCCACTTTGCCCACCAGTGAACTGATGTCCTGATTGTTCTCATCCCCTGGTTCAGTTTTGGCGACGGCAATTTGGTCGAGTATCGAGGGAAATACTTTAACCACTTTAAACTCGGTGATATCACCGCCAAACTCGCGCAACCGCTTTGCAGCCCAGGGAGACATGATGCTTCCTAGGTAACGCTTAGGGATGCCATAATCTTTTTCGAGAATGTCGCCATCTTCAGCAGCGTCAAACAGACAAAACGGGTGGTCGTTGACCGGGCTACGCTGGCCTTTGACCGAGAGAGTATAGATGGGAACATGTTGCATCAGCTGCTTCAGCTTTTCCGCCAGAGATGACTTACCACCACCTACGGGACCAAGCAGGTAAAGGATCTGCTTTTGTTCCTCAAGCCCTTGGGCTGAGTGTTTCAGATACGCCACTATCTGCTCAATGGAATCTTCCATTCCATAAAACTCTTTGAATGCCGGGTACCGGGCGATAACGCGGTTAGAAAATATCCGGGACAATACGGCGTGCTGAGAGGTATCAACCATCTCAGGTTCACCGATTGCGATAAGCAGGCGTTCAGCAGCGGATGCGTACGCGCTACGGTCTTTCTTACACAGCTCGAGGAACTCTTTTAGAGAGTATTCCTCTTCCTGTGTAGCCTCATAGCGTTGTTGATAATGCTCGAAGATCCCCATTGGAAAATCCCCCCTAGAATACACGCACAAGTTACCTGGCTACTCAGGTTAGGAACCAAGCCCATACATATATAGAGTAGTCTCTGACTGATTTACTTGCGGAAAAGGTGAAAATTCTCGAAGAAATTTTGTAAAGCGGATAACAAAACGCCCCGCTAATGCGAGGCGTTTTGTGAGCTGGCGTGAATTTGTGATTAAGCGAAGTTGCTTGTCACGAATTCCCAGTTTACCAGCGCCCAGAATGCTTTCATGTAGTCAGGGCGCAGGTTGCGATAGTCGATGTAGTAAGCGTGCTCCCACAGGTCCACGGTCATCAGAGGTGTTACACCTTCTTCAGTCAGTGGTGTCGCTGCGTTTGAGGTGTTGACGATGTCCAGGCTGCCGTCAGCCTTTTTCACCAGCCAGGTCCAGCTAGAGCCAAAGTTGTTGATTGCGCTGTCAGTGAACTTAGCTTTGAAGTCCTCGAAAGAACCAAAAGCTGCGGTAATGGCTTCAGCCAGTGCGCCGCTAGGCTCGCCGCCGCCATTTGGGCTCAGGCAGTGCCAGTAGAAGGTGTGGTTCCAGATCTGGGCAGCATTGTTGAAAACGCCACCTGAAGAAGACTTCACTACCTCTTCAAGGCTCTTGCCTTCAAACTCGGTGCCTTCAACCAGGCCGTTCAGCTTAACGACATAGGTGTTGTGATGCTTGCCGTAGTGGTATTCCAGTGTCTCGGCAGAGATGTGCGGTTCCAGCGCGTCTTTCGCATACGGCAGAGCAGGAAGTTCAAATGCCATCTGTTCTTATCTCCATTTTTCAGAGCCTTTCGCAGGCTCTTAAGGGGTTGGGAATCAAAAAAGGGTTTCTTTTCTTTGCTGTGTGTTTACGTTTTTGGCTCAGCCACCTATATCTGTTGCTTAGCCTCACTACTTACGTAGATTGTTTGTTGTTCTTAAACGCATTTTCAGTGAACAAAGTTCATACAGCAAAGAAAAACAACCTCTAAGCATTCTACTGAGTTATTGGAAAGTGTGAAGTAGGTACGCAAAAAATTATCTCAGCGCAAAGAAAGCCCATAAAAATTGTGTGCTGAAATTTCGTGATCAACCCCGTACAATGGGCCCAATTGCAGATTTAGTTATTATCAGAGAGAGACCATGGAAACGATCGAACGTATTAAGAAACAGATCGCCGAGAACCCAATTCTTCTGTACATGAAAGGCTCACCTAAGTTGCCAAGCTGTGGCTTTTCTTCTCAGGCTGCACAGGTGGTGATGTCATGTGGCGAAAAGTTTGCCTACGTTGATATCCTGCAGAACCCGGAAATTCGTGCTGAATTGCCAAAGTATGCAAACTGGCCAACGTTTCCACAGCTCTGGATTGACGGTGAGCTGATTGGCGGTTGCGACATTATGGTTGAGATGTTCCAGAAAGGTGAGCTTCAACCTCTGGTCAAAGAGACCGCAGATAAATATCGTACCGAAGAACCAGAAGCTTAATAAGCGACTTGTTCGAAGATAAAAAAACCGGCGTAAGCCGGTTTTTTTATCTGTTCGGATTGGCATTAGTTGCTGTTAAACCAATCCCAAATCCCAAGTGAGTGGTCAGGAAATAGATCGATGCCTGCCGCAGATTTCAGTAGATAAAGCCCCAGCAGACCAATCAGCAATCCGACACAGACAAACCCTGTGAGCATAGCGGCAGATATCAGGTTGTGAATTCGCTTTTGGCCTGGTGTCAGGTGCCTGCGGTTTCGGCCAAACAGCATCACATAGTAGTAACGGTGTCGCCAACCACGGAATGAGCCGCGCACATCAACGGCATGTTCGCCCCAGCCGCGAGAGCCCACGGCAACCTTCAGGTGCATTAGCTGCTCTTCTGTGAAACTCTCCTGAACAGAGTGAGGCATGCGTTCAAATAGTCGAAGGATGACAGGATCATCTATCAAAGAGCCTGCTGTTTTCGATTCTCTATTTTTCATTGATTCCATTCTCTACTGCTTAATACATCTATGGAAACCATTGGCTTAAAGAACCATGGCCGCCAACCAACCAAATGCTAAGAGCGGTAGGTTGTAATGGATAAAGGTAGGAACCACGGTATCCCATATGTGGTCGTGTTGGCCGTCAACATTTAACCCTGAGGTTGGTCCTAGCGTTGAATCTGATGCCGGTGAACCTGCATCTCCAAGTGCTGCCGCTGTGCCTACCAATGCGATGGTTGCTGGCACTGAGAAACCAAGCGAGATAGCCAGCGGCACATACAGCGTAGCAATCACTGGAATTGTCGAGAATGATGAACCGATGCCCATAGTAATCAACAACCCAATCACCAGCATGGTGATGGCGGCCAGAGCCTTGTTCTCGCCCATATGCCCCGAAACTACGGCTATCAGACTATCGACATCACCTGTGGTTTTCATAACGGCGGCAAAACCAGCGGCGCTGATCATGATAAAGCCGATCATGCCCATCATTCTCACCCCTTGGGTAAACAGGGCGTGGGTTTGAGTTAACTTAATACTTTGACCGATCCAAAGCACAATCAGGCCAGTCAGCGAACCAATAACAATAGATTCGGTGTACAGCTGAATGCCCAAAGCACAAACAATTGCAGCCAATGGAGCCCAGAGCTGGCGCTCTTCTTCACCGCTTGATTCAGGCTCGACAGCTTTGATTGCCGCTTCATCATAGTGGCGCTGTTTGCGGTAAGTGAAAAAGGCGAGGGCAAGTCCCACAAACATGCCGCAAGCAGGGATTAACATCGCCGGAGCAACGTCCGCAGCCTGAACCTCCAAACCATTGGTATTCAAGTTTGTCAGCAGAATCTCATTTAAGAATATTCCGCCAAAGCCAACGGGTAGCAGCATGTATGGGGTCGTCAGGCCAAAGGTGATAACACATGCGACCAGTCTGCGGTCTAACTTCAATTCGCTCATTAGGTGCAACAATGGGGGCACCAAAATAGGAATAAACGCAATATGCACGGGGATCAGGTTTTGGCTGGAGACAGATACTGCAAGCAAGGCAAACAGCAGCAGGTGCTTGGCCCAGGCTTTTTGTCTCTCATCATTGCCACCACCAAGCCTTTTTATGACGTGTTCGGCTAAATAGTCGGTGATACCGCTATTTGAGAGGGCCGCAGCAAATGCACCTAACATGGCGTAACTAAGTGCGATGCTGGCGCCATTGCCTAGGCCGCCATTAAAAGCGGTTAATGTATCTGTAAGTGATAATCCACCAATAACCCCGCCGGCCAGCGCACTGATCACAAGCGCTATAACTACGTTTACACGTAGCAAGCTCAATCCGAGCACGAGCAGTACAGAGATAACGACTGCATTCATTGAAAAATCCAACTGTTAGCTAAGCTGTATATTGTGCGCAAGCCGCAAACTCTATGCCAGTGGAATTTGGCTTGGAGTTGACTATGTTTGGTGTCAGGATTGGTTAATAAGGAAGCGGTCAGCACGAATATCTGACTGAAATGCTTGGTTACTCGCAAGTGGATCCTTATACTCTTGCATCTGATCGGAACTGATAACAAACTCGTAGGTCGGAAGACCTAACTCATTAAATAAAATGGAGAAGCGACATGAGTGTACTCGTAGGCCGCCCAGCCCCTGATTTTACTGCTCCTGCAGTCCTGGCAAATGGTGACATTGTTGATGCGTTCAATCTGAAAGAAGCAATCAGCGGTAAGCCAGCGGTTATTTTCTTCTACCCACTGGACTTCACTTTTGTGTGCCCGTCAGAGCTGTTGGCATTCGATCACCGTATGGCTGAGTTCGAAAAACGTGGTGTTGAGGTTATCGGTGTTTCTATCGACTCTCACTTCACTCACAACGCATGGCGCAACACACCGGTAGATCAAGGCGGTATCGGTCCGGTTAAATACCCACTGGTTGCTGACATCACTCACTCTATCTGTCAGGCGTATGACGTTGAGCACCCAGAAGCGGGCGTTGCGTTCCGCGGCTCTTTCCTGATCGACAAAGAAGGCCTGGTTCGTCATCAGGTAGTTAACGATCTGCCTCTGGGCCGTAACGTAGACGAAATGCTGCGTATGGTTGATGCGCTGCAGTTCCACGAAGAGCACGGCGAAGTTTGTCCTGCTGGTTGGACTGATGGTGACAAAGGTATGGATGCAAGCCCTGAAGGCGTTGCAGCTTACCTGTCTGAGAATGCTGACAAGCTGTAAATCAGTATTTGAAATAAAAAAGGCTGCCTATTGGCAGCCTTTTTTATTCAGATTCTCTGGTCACTATCAGCCGTTGTCTTTCTCTTCTTCATCGACATCCACTACTGGCCAGCCTCCAAGGGTTTGTAGCTTATTGACGATGGCGCAGAATAGCTCCGCTGTGCGCAAGGTATCGTACGCCGCGCTGTGAGCCTGCTCATTATCAAAGTCGATACCTGCCGCTTTACAGGCTTTTTGCAAAACAGTTTGACCGTAGGCGATACCCGCTGCGGTGGCCGTGTCAAAGGTGGCAAAGGGATGAAACGGATTGCGTTTAATATTGGCTCGCGCCACAGCCGCATTTAGAAACGCATTGTCAAAAGCTGCGTTGTGAGCGACAACTATTGAGCGATGGCACTCTGCCGCTTTTTGCTGTTTGCGAACCATTTTGAAGACTTCTCTCAGTGCTTCGCCTTCGCTAATAGCTTCTCTGGCCGGGTCATCCGGATCAATACCGATAAAGGCCAATGAGCTTGGCTCAAGGTTGGCTCCTTCAAACGGCTTAACGTTGAAGTGTATCTGTTGATCAGGAGTGAGGAATCCTTCGTCATCCATTTTCAGAGTGACGGCCGCAATCTCAAGCAGTGCATCTGTATCGGCGTTAAAACCACCCGTTTCAACATCGATAACAACGGGAAAATAACCTCTGAAACGTTGCTTAAGGGCGCGTTTAACGGAATCACTCATTGGACAAATCACTACTTCTGTTAAGCCAGTTAAGCGGGGCATTATCCCAGACCGTGGTCGTAATACCAGCGGATATTGTTTTGCTCTGCTTTGTATTAGAAAACACAGATAGCGCTAAAGATTTGAGCGGTGCGGCCGATATCGGGTTAGTATCCTGTATGTACGGTAATGCATTAGGTCTGATATGAAAGTAAAGCTGTCTCTATTGGCAATCGGTTTGATGCTGAGCAATACCGCGTCTGCTGGGCTTCGCACCTATGCGGCCGGTCTTGAAGATAGCCAGTGGACTCTTGCGTCAGATACGCGTTTGGAGTGTCGACTGGAGCACAAAGTACCAAATTACGGTCAGGTGAAATTCAGTAGTCGGGCGAGCAAGCTCAATAATCTTGGGTTTGAGATGGATATGCGTCTGACCTCAGATCAGCACACTCCTGTCGAATTGCAGTCGGTTGCACCTAACTGGAAGCCAGGTCTGCCTTCTCAGCGCATTGGAGAAACCACACTCTATCGTCAATTTGATGGTTATGTGGATCAGAATGGCGCCTGGGTCATGCTGCATGAACTTGAGAAAGGGATGCAGCCCACGCTTTATTACAGCGACTGGCATCAGCGCAGGGACAAGGTTGCGGTTGGGCTTTCCTCAGTGAACTTTCGCCAGCAGTATTACAAGTTTCTAAGTTGCGTCGACCAGTTACTGCCATTTGGTTTTGAAGATATTGCTTACACTGTCCTCAACTACAAGAGCAATTCCGACCAACTCAACAAAGAATCTCAGCGCAAACTGGACATGATCGGTGAGTACTTGAAACTAGCGCCTGCGGTTGAGCTGGTGCTGGTGGACGCCTATACCGATAGTTACGGTGGCCGCTGGCATAACGAACAGTTGTCGATAAAGCGTGCTAAGTCGGTGAAAACCTATCTGGCTAAACAAGGGCTGGATGAGAGTCGGATAAAGACCGAGGGACATGGTGAGAAGCGGCATATAGCAACCAATGACACTGTTATCGGTCGCGATAAGAACCGCCGTGTGGTCATCCGTATGAGTCGCTAGCTTCTACTGAGAGTTCGATCTAATAAAAAGCCCCGATATCGGGGCTTTTTGCTGAGTGAAAGGTTACTTCTTCTCTTCCATCAGGGTCATCACTTTGCCGTCGCGAAGAATATTGATTACCAGAGGGTCACCTTCCTTCATCACCAGCATGTTTTCCCGGACTTTAAACAATGCTTCCTGATTTCTGATCTCGATTCCATTGATAGCCAGAATCACATCACCGCCTAACAGTATGGTTCTACCCAGTACCTTTACCGGTAAACGGCCCGGCTGAAGCCCGATGAGATCCGTTGGCGAGAAGGGTACAACCTGCTGAACCAGCGCGCCGTAGCCCTGGGGAATATTCAGCACTTTGGCCAGCTCTGGCGTAAGAGGGAGCGCGGTAAGGCCGGCATAGGGCAGGGTGCCTTCTTCGATGATCTCTTTTACAGTCTGACTTGCGACCGCAAAACCCAGACCTTCAAATCCACCACTCTGGCTTAGAATTCGACTGACGATGCCAACCACTTCGCCGCGCATGTTGAACATAGGGCCGCCGGAGTTACCCTTGTTGATGGCTGCATCGGTTTGAATAAACAGCGGGGTAATATCCCGAGAGACTTTTTCTGGGCCAGAATGACGGCCGCTAACGTAGCCAACTGACAAGCTATGGCTAACCCCGTAAGGCGCACCTATCACCATAATACGTTCGCCCGTACGCAAGGCTTTTGAGTCACCCAGTTTTACTGGTGTGATCCCCTCAGGCACCTTATCTAGCTTGAGCATTGCTAAATCCGCACTGTGTTCCATCCATAGGATTTTGGCGAAGCTGATCTCGCCATTCTGAAACAGAACTTTGACTTCTGTGGCGGTATCCACCACATGGGCTGCGGTAAGGACTTTACCTGACTCTGAAATCAATACACCGGATCCCAGCCCTTTAGAACTGGTACGGTTACCCGTGGTTTCCGTTTTAATCGCTTTGACGTGCAGCTCAACGACGCTGTTATTAACGCGAGCGAAAACATCGGCAACGTCACTGTTGCCCGCATTGCTTGCACATGCGGTCAACATCAATGCAATAAGCAGGGTGCCAGGCAGTGCTTTAATCGAAGCTAACATTCTGTCCATTAACGCTTTTTCCTTGTACTAATTCAGTGATTATTGGCCAAGCCCCTGGCCAGCAAACTTCTTGTTGATCAGCTCTATCTTGTAACCATCTGGATCTTCAACAAATGCGATTTCTGTGGTGCCGCCCTTTACCGGGCCTGGTTCGCGAGTGATGTTGCCGCCAGCTGTACGGATTTTTTCGCAGGCGGCATAAATATCGTCGACTTCAATGGCGACGTGACCATAGGCATTCCCAAGATCATAACTATCTGTGCCCCAGTTATAGGTAAGTTCGAGCACGGCTTCTGATTTTTCGTCGCCGTAACCGACAAATGCCAGGGTGTATTTGTACTCAGGATTGTCCGATTTTCTCAGCAGGGTCATGTCCAGAATATCGGTATAAAAATCGATTGATCGTTGTAAATCGCCAACACGAAGCATGGTATGAAGAATGCGCATGGGAAACTCCTGAGCCTGGTAAAAAACAGTGGCATATCACCGGGGTGGTGTATTACTGGAATGTTAAATAATGGTAGCAAGGATAACCTAATTCATATGGTGCGGCGAAATAAATACTAAGATCTTCCAGTCTGAAATCTGGTAATTAGTGGTAAGGTTGTCATCCCCCAGTTACTTAACTTTGCTCTAATTTTCTGAAGGTTAAACCCCGGCGTTCATAAATTTGAAATGTTACCGGCGTACATTCTTGTCTCTCCTAATAGCGTTTGTTCGAAGTAACAGGGTGGTGGAAGTGGACAGACAAGACGCCGATAGTTTTTCACAGAACGATAACCGAAATATAAAGCGTGAATTGAAAGAGCAGCTCAATTCACTTCAGCAGGCCGCGCAGCAGGAATTCGATATTGAGATCTCCGCTTCTCAAATGCTGCAGGACAAGGCCTACTTCCAGCTCGTCATCAATGAGTTAAGTGCGCTTGAGCATGACGAGATCTCAGGCATCATCGCAGAGATTAAGCAGTTGGCTGCAGATTTGAGGAAACGGCCCGACTCTGCGCCTGTAACGGCACCTGCTGCGCCGATTCAGGCCGCTGCCGTACCTCAAAAAAGTGATGATAACCAATCGAAACTGCTGATTTATGCGGTACTCGGTATGTCTGTCGTACTGCTTGCCGTTGTCATCTACTTGATGCTGATGCCGAAAACGGTCACAGCGCCAGCGACGTCTGTAGCGCCCCCTACCGTTGCTGCTACCGCGCCAGTGCAAACATCTGCACCTGCTGCAACGGCTGAGCCTAAAGGACTCACTCTGCCAGTGAGCAACCCTGTGGTGGCGTTTCGCCTTCATGGCTCCAATACCATTGGTGAAAAACTGGCGCCCGCGCTGCTTGAAGCGTACCTGAAGACTATCGGCGTAACAGAGTTTTATTGGAAGAAGGGGGCAGTCGCGGTTGAGCGTGAACTCCAGTATATCCAGGACGGAAAAGTGTTCGCCATTGAGTTGCACGCCCATGGCTCAAGCACAGGATTTAAAGGACTGAAATCAGGGAAAGCGGATATGGGCATGTCTTCGCGCCCAGTTAAACCAACCGAAATTGAAGACCTTAAAGCGGCTATCGGCGACTTAAGCAAGGTCGGCAACGAACATATCATCGGTCTTGATGGTTTGGCCGTTATCGTTAACCAGAATAACTCTATCAGTAGTTTGGACAGTGCCACGCTGGCACGGATCTTTGCTGGAGAGATCAGTAACTGGAAGCAGGTTGGCGGCGCTGATATGCCAATCAAGCTGTTTGCTCGCGACAGCAAATCAGGTACCTGGGATACGTTCAAAAACCTGGTGCTGAAGAAATATGGTAAGAAACTAGCTGAGGGCGCAACGCGGCTGGAGTCAAGCTCTGAGCTTTCGACAGGTGTTTCTGCCGATGAAGGCGCTATTGGCTTTATTGGTCTGAACTATGTGGGTCACTCGAAAGCGATCTCAATATCTGAAGGTCAAGACACTGCCGCTATTTTCCCAACACGCTTTACCGTGGGTACGGAAGACTACGCTTTGTCTCGCCGCCTGTTTTTCTACACGCCCACCACTGCATCAAACTTGATTAAAGATTTCGCCAGCTTCGCCATTTCGCGCAAGGGGCAGGATATTGTTGAAGAGATTGGTTTGATCTCTCAGAACATCAAGGTGGAGAAGGTATACGCCGCCTCTGATGCACCGGCTAAGTACAATCAGTACACCGAAAAGGGACAGCGTTTGTCGCTTAACTTCCGCTTCAATCATGGCGACAAAGAGCTCGACAACAAGGGTAAGCGAGACCTTGAACGTCTGATTAGCTACATGGAGAAGAACGCTGGCCGCCGCGTGGTATTGATGGGCTTTGCTGACAGCGTCGGTAAAGCAGATCGCAACCGCTGGTTGTCACTGAATCGTGCCCGTGTCGTTGAGCGCGAGTTGGTTTCCCGCGGTATCAACGTGCTGGAAGTGGAAGCGTTCGGCGAGGCATTGCCTGTCGCTAACAATAATAGTGAGGCGGGCAGGGCACGCAACAGACGTGTTGAGGTTTGGGTTCTTTAACATTTTCCATGGGCGTCTATTCAGATAGGTGCCCGTTTTCATTTTGAAGTTTAATTTCGCCAGCCAGGAGACGTTATGTTTGATGTATTTCGCAACCGAGCAAATGTAACCGCGGTGTTCGGGCTCTATTCTCTCGTAGAAGCTGTGCGCGTGAAGAAGAACATAGATATCGCTTTGAGCGAGTTGAAATTGCCTTCTCAAGCGGTATTGGATCAAATGATGGCCGAAGGCCTTTCGGTCGATGAGTTTAATGTTGGTGCCAGCGATGAGGTTGAAAACTCTGTAGCTGATGCATCTTCTGATGTGGTGTTACGAAAGCATCTGCACGCTGCATTTCTGGATATTGAGGCACTTCGCGAAGCGTTTTCAGGCTTCTCGATGACGCAGGGCGTTAAGCTGCGCCAGTTGTTTGAAGAGTGCAGTCCGTCGCTGCGCTTACCTTCTGATTCGCTGATGTCGATGATGGAAGGAGAAGGGTTGTCAATGCAGGAGCTGGGCATCATTGATGAGCAGAAGCTGAAAGCAAAAGCGAGTGGTATTGCTCAGAAACTGGCTGCTCACAAGCCTGCTGACGAGGACGACAAAGTGGCGAAAGCCAAAGCGGCGCTAGGTCAGGCGCTCGCGCCCAATGGTAGCGAAAAGAACAAGCTGGATGATATCAAGGCGCGTTTGAGCGGGGCGCTTCAGAGTAAACCTCAGCAACAAGATACTCAGAACGATACCGTACCAGTAGATGACGGGGAGGCGGAGCAGGTGGGTTCTCCTTCGTTAATCCCGTTTCCAGCGCGCAATGTCGGCTAGCTGAAACGCTAAGACGCAGAGGTCAGTTAACCCCTGCGTCTTGGTATTCTTCGATTGGGCTAAATCTCGGTTTTCTCTTTAAACTCGCAGAGGTCTTCAATTATGCAGCTGCCGCAGCGCGGCTTACGGGCCACGCAGGTGTAACGCCCATGAAGTATCAGCCAATGATGTACGTCCACTTTAAACTCTTTTGGCACGACCTTCAGTAACTTCTCTTCCACCTTGTCGACGTCTTTTCCCATCGCAAACTTGGTACGGTTTGAAACACGAAAAATATGGGTGTCTACGGCGATGGTCGGCCAGCCAAATGCTGTATTTAAAACTACGTTCGCTGTTTTACGGCCTACCCCCGGCAGGGCTTCAAGAGCCGCACGATCTTCAGGAACCTCTCCGCCATGTTTATCCAGTAAGATCTGGCAGGCCTTAAACACGTTTTCTGCTTTTGAATTGTAAAGACCAATAGTTTTGATATAGCCCTTAAGACCTTCAACCCCCAGTTCTACAATTGCCTGAGGTGTGTTGGCAACCGGAAACAACTTATCAGTGGCCTTGTTCACACTGACATCCGTTGCCTGCGCTGAGAGCGTTACCGCGACTAATAACTCAAACGGCGACGAAAAGTTCAGCTCAGTTTCTGGGTGTGGATTATTGGCGCGCAAGCGCTCCAGAATTTCTCTTCTTTTTTCTTTATTCATGTTAGATGATCAGCTTGCTGTCACACGTGCCCGTGCGGCTTTTTTCACCGGCTCTTTTACTGAAGCTCGAGCGGAGATTTGAGTATCGATGGCATTTTTCAGCGCTATCAGCAGGCCCATGCCCAAAAAGGCACCGGGAGCCAAGATAGCCAATAGAAAGTGACTGTCGACCTTGAACAGTTCGATACGCCAACTTGAAGCCCAGGAACCCAGTAGCATCTCCATGCCGTCAAACAGGGTGCCTTGGCCCAATAGTTCACGCATACCGCCAAGTAAAATCAGTACCAGGGTGAAACCGAGGCCCATCATCAAACCATCCAGCGCAGCCAAACCGACATTGTTTTTGGAGGCATAGGCTTCAGCGCGACCAATGATGACGCAGTTGGTAACGATAAGCGGAATGAAAATACCCAGAGACTGATAAAGGCCGAAGGTATAGGCGTTCATCAGCAGCTCTACGCAGGTAACAAAGGCGGCAATGATCATCACAAAGACCGGGATACGGATCTCGGAAGGCACCCAGTTTCTTACTAACGATACCGAAACATTCGAACCGACCAGTACCAGCATGGTGGCGAGTCCCAGACCCAAACCATTGGTTACGGTTGCAGTGACAGCCAGCAGGGGACACAGTCCAAGAAGCTGGACCAATCCTGGATTGTTTTTCCAAAGGCCTTGAACAGCGAGTTCTTTAAATTGGCTCATTTGTCGCCTCCACAGCCGGGCTGATTATCGAACAGGCGTGCCTGGTGCTGTTGATAAAACAGCAGCGTATTTTTCACTGCTTTAACCACTGAGCGGGGTGTAATGGTAGCGCCGGTAAATTGATCGAACTGGCCACCATCCTTTTTCACCTTCCATAGCGGATCGTTTTCATCTGCCAGCTGTTTGCGATCAAAGGCCATCACCCAGTTGCTTTTTCTCAGCTCAATCTTGTCCCCCAGCCCTGGGGTTTCTTTGTGGTTCAACACTCTGACGCCAGCGGTAGTACCATCGCTTAAAATGCCGACAATGATATCAATAGACCCGTTGTAACCATCCGGTGCTGTGCTCTCAATAGCGATGCCCACGGGTTCGTCGTTAAAGCGAGCGATAAAGGCTTTTTGTGGCGTAGGTCGTCCTAGAAACTGTTCGCTGGTCACCAAAATGCACTCATTGAACAGGTCGTTGTTGTAACTGCCTGCCGGAAACAGATGTTCTAAGGTGGTGATCAGCTGTTGCTGTTCCTGACGTTCAATTTGTGGTGCCGTAAAGTCATGGACGAGCGCAACTAACGCGGTTGTCACAAGCGCAAAGGCGGACAGTATCAGGCCATTCTTACTGATTGGGGAGAGACTCATGATGACTCTCCTTTACCGTCTTCTAGCGGCGTTTCTTCACTATGACCATAGGTTCTGGGCTGGGTGTAGTAGTCGATCAGTGGTACACACATGTTGGCCAGCAGCACCGCAAACGCCATCCCGTCGGGGTAACCGCCATGGGTGCGGATCAGGTAAACAAGCAAACCAATCAAGCCGCCAAAGATCAGTCGACCTTTGACTGTTGTGCTGGCGGAGACCGGGTCTGTGGCAATAAAGAAGGCGCCCAGCATGGCGGCACCGCTGAACAAATGGAATATGGGGGTTGCGGTGTTATCAGGGCTTAGTAAGAAACTGACCAAGGCAGCTACAAACAGGCCACCGAGCACACCCACAGGAATATGCCAGCGTATAACCTTCTGCTGCAACAGGTAGATGCCACTAGCAAGGTAGGCCAGGTTAACCCAGTCCCAGCCTATACCCGCAAGCATGCCCTGCGGGTTGTTGGCGATAATCTCACTGCTGGTGTAGCCCTGGGTCAGGCTGGTTTTGAAATGATCCAATGGTGTGGCGGTCGTAACGCCATCAATACCACTAAGGATCTGTGCCAGGCTGAAGCCTTCGCTGCTGAATCCGGTAAATATCAGGTAGGCAGCATCAATGAAACCGTACCCATGAGCGCCAAAGCCTGTGGCAGGGTGCCAGCTGGTCATCTGAAGCGGGAATGAGATCAGCAGCATGACGTAAGCTGCCATGGCAGGGTTAAACAGGTTGTAACCCAAGCCACCATAAAGCTGTTTAACCATAATAATGGCGAATGCCGTGCCAATGACGACCAACCACCATGGCGCCAGAGGTGGCAAACTGATGGCAAGGAGCACACCGGTCAGCATGGCACTGTTATCAGCCAACGTTGATGCAATCTCTTTACCCCGAATTTTCAGAATTAATGCTTCTGATGCCACGGCAGTAGCGATGGCCAACAACAGCTGCCAAAACACGCCAGCACCAAAAAACCAATACTGAGCGGCAATGCCGGGAAGAGCCGCCAATGCGACCGTGAACATCAGCTTGCTGGTTCGTGTCGGGATCCTCTGGTGCGGAGAAGCCGCTAATTTAAATGACATCTAGGCGTCCTCCTCTGAAGAGTCTTCAGACTTAGCTGCCGCCTGTCGCTCCATCGCTTTCTGTTTGGCCTTGGCGACGGCAGCTGCAATAGCGGCTTTTTTTGCATCCGCTGCGTTTTCATTTGCCACTGGCGCAGGTGCAGGCTGTGTTTTTGGTTCTTGCTCGGTTTGATCGCTGGTGCTCTCTGCCGCTTCGCGTCTCTTTTGCTCGGCTTTGGCCTTGGCTCGTGCCACGGCTGCAGCAACGGCGGCCTTACGAGGATCAACGTCCGTCGTGTCAGCTGAAGGTTCAGATGAGGGCTTAGCTACAGACGCTTCATTGTCAGGTGTTTCAGCGCCTTGTGCCTTCTTGGCTTCCGCTTTGGCTTTTGCTCGCGCCACGGCAGCAGCAACGGCGGCCTTACGTGGATCGACGTCCGGAGTGTCAGCTGAAGGTTCAGGTGAAGGCTCAGTTACAGACGTTTCTTCGTCCGGGGTCTCAGCGCTTTGTGCTTTCTTAGCTTCCGCTTTGGCCTTGGCTCGTGCCACGGCAGCAGCAACCGCCGCCTTGCGTGGGTCTTTAGCAGATGCAAGTGAATCAGATGTCGGTGACTCAGCTTCCATCTGCTTCGCTTTAGCGGCTGCTTTCTCCGCTCTGCGCTTGGCGGCTTCTTCTTTGCGTTTGGCTCTGGCCTCGATAGCGGCCTGGTTGTCTGGCTGGAGATTACCCTGCTCATCGATTATCGCAGCAGGGGGCTGGTCAGACTGCTGGGCTTTAACTCGGGCCATGGCAGCTGCGACAGCCTCCTGAGCGCCCTGATTCTGAGAGCCTCGATTGGCGACCGCAGCCTGACGTTTGGCTACTGCCTCTCGATGTCGGGCTTCTCTTTCAAGCTTAGCTTGCTCAAGTCGTTCATTACGCGCTTCAAATCTTTGTTTGGCGCGATCTGACTTGAGTGCCTCAGCATCTTGCTGGCGTAGCTCTGATTTTGCCCGGCGATAGTAGTGCACAAGCGGAATCTCTGACGGGCAGACATAGGCACAGGCGCCACATTCAATACAATCGAAGAGTTTATATTCGCGGGCTTTCTCCAGCTCTTTGTGGGCGCTGTACCAGTAAAGCTGTTGCGGGAGAAGCGAAGCAGGGCAAGCTTCGGCACATTGGCCGCAGCGGATACATGGCATCTCCTGACCAGCCATGGGCAATTCCTGCTCACTGGGGACCAAAATGCAGTTGCTGATCTTGACCAACGGAATATTTGCGTGGGGTAGGGTGAACCCCATCATGGGGCCGCCCATGATAATACGGCGGCCATGTTTGGATTTATAACCTGCATGTTCAAGCAGGTGGCGAACCGGTGTTCCAAAGTGCGCCCAATAGTTACCCGGCTGTTCAACCGCTTCGCCAGTCACCGTCACCACCCGTTCCAGTAGCGGCTCTCCATCACAAATCGCGCGCTTAATGGCATAGGTGGTGCCAATGTTGTGCATGACGACACCGCATTGATAGGGCAGGCCGCCAGTTGGTACTTCTCTTCCTGTTAGAAGCTGTATTAGCTGTTTTTCTCCACCAGATGGGTATTTGGTCGGTATCGCCTTGACCAAAACGTTCAGTCCCTCTGTGGCTTTAGCCATGGCTTCAATTGCCTCGGGCTTATCATCCTCAATACCTACCAAAACCATGGCGGGGTTGAGTATATGAACCAGCAGCTCGATGCCGGTTGCCAACTCTTCAGCATGTTCACGCATCAGCATATCGTCACAGCTGATGTATGGTTCACATTCGGCACCGTTGATAATCAGAAACTCCAGCGACTCTGGCGCACCGTCCAGTTTACGTGACGCAGGGAATCCAGCACCGCCAAGCCCTGCAATGCCAGATGTTGCGATTTTTTCTATCAGTACTGATTTTGGCTGTTGTAGCGGTGTATCAATGGGGTTGCGCTCGCACCAGTGCTCCTCTCCATCGGGGCGCAACACTAGCGTTGTTTCAGGCAGGGCTGATGGATGGGCGCTGGGGTAGTCTGAGATCGCTTCGACTTTTCCTGACGTCGGCGCGTGAATGGGCAACGCGCCCTGTTCTCCGGAACTAAGAGCTTGTCCTTTCAGCACATGATCGCCTACAGCGACTAACAGTTGACCGCCTCTGCCCACATGCTGTTTTAGTGGCAGATACAGGTGGTCGGGAAGCGGCAAACGCTTGATTGGATGCGAAGTAGAGATCGATTTTCTTACCGGCGGGTGGATACCGCCAGGAAAATCCCACAGTTTGCCTAGTTTTACTAAGTTCAGGGTGGTTTCCATTTTAATCAATCACCCTGACAGGAATCGCTTTCAAATCCCATTTCCAGTTATCTGTTGTTTGTTTGACTGGGCGCATCTCGATGCAGTCCACCGGGCAGGGCTCAACGCAGAGGTCACATCCGGTACACTCGTCAGCAATCACCGTGTGCATCATCTTTGATGCTCCGAGGATCGCGTCGACAGGGCATGCCTGAATACATTTGGTACAGCCAATACATTCAGCTTCACGGATAAAGGCGACTTTTTTTACGTCTTCTTCGCCATGGGCGGCATCTAGTGGTTTCGCTTCTCGGCCCGTTAAGTCTGCAAGTTTCTGAATGGTTGCCTCGCCACCTGGAGGGCACTTGTTGATTTCGTCACCGTTGGCGATGGCTTCAGCATAGGGGCGGCACCCCGGATAACCACACTGGCCACACTGGGTTTGCGGCAAAATAGCATCGACCTGCTCAACCAACGGGTCTTCCTCTACTTTGAACCTTAATGCCGCTAAACCCAGTAAGGCTCCAAACACCAATGAGAGGGCGGCGAATGCGATGATAGCTATGAGAAATCCAGTCATGGTTCGCCCTTAGAATTTCACTAGACCGCTGAAGCCCATAAAGGCGAGCGACATCAGACCGGCGGTAATCATGGCGATGGATGCGCCCTTAAATGGAGCTGGAACATCCGCCGCTGCTAAACGTTCGCGCATGGCAGCAAACAGCACCAATACCAACGAGAAGCCAACTGCGGCACCAAAACCATAAATGATCGACTCAATGAAGCCGTGATTCTCATTGATGTTCAGCAAAGCGACGCCGAGCACGGCGCAGTTGGTAGTAATAAGCGGAAGAAAGATCCCCAATAAGCGGTAAAGCAGTGGGCTGGTTTTTCTAACCACCATTTCGGTGAATTGCACGACCACTGCGATCACCAGAATGAAGCTCATGGTACGCAGGTATTCCAGCGACAGAGGCACTAAAAGATACTGATTAATCAGATAGCTACAGGTTGAAGCCAGAGTCAGTACAAAGGTTGTTGCCAGCGACATGCCGATGGCCGTTTCCAGTTTGCTGGAAACTCCCATAAACGGGCAGAGGCCAAGAAACTTTACTAAAACAAAGTTGTTGACCAAAACAGTGCCGACCAGCAGCAACAGATATTCACTCATGAACTTGGTGTCACCTAGTGAGGTTACTATTTGAAAGTGGGCGTATTATCCGCTTTTGACCGCGCCTTAACAACCGTCCAGAGTTGTGGTTTTTCGTGTGCATATTAGGGCCTGTTGACCTTTGTTGTTTGCTTTTGCAGCAAAATGTTGGTGATTTAGACGAGGCAGAGACTAAGAAGTTGAGTGGATCTCAATAAATAGCCGATAACGAAGTATAAATCACCAAAAAATGCTGCCCGAAGGGTTCGTTGAAAGACTTTCTGAGCTGTGTCATTCACCACTTACTTAGATCGCTAAGTTGCATAGCTCACTCCTTGCTCAAAACGTGTTTCACTCGAACAAAATCCATGCACCAAAGGTCAACAGGCCCTTACCATTGACTAACAACTATTATGCTCTAGGATCCGCCCGTTAGATCACTCGGAATGTAAGTTAATGCAGCAACGTTTACCTACCATAGCCCTGATTATCGCCATGCTCTTGTGGGGCAGTTCCTTTATCGCTCTGAAATATGCGATTGGTGAAATGCATCCGGTGTGGGTGATATTCGGCCGTATGCTGCTGGCGTCGCTTTGCTTTCTGCTGATGTTTAAAGCGGTTAAACAGTTCAAGTACCAGGCCGGAGACTGGAAACGGCTGGCTGTGATGTCGCTATGTGAGCCTTGCCTCTACTTTGTATTGGAAGGTGAAGCTATGCGTCACACCTCAGCTGCACAGGCCGGTATGATCACCGCCTTACTGCCATTGATGGTAGCCGTGTTGGCCTGGTTTAGTGTCGGTGAAAAAGTCTCAAGAAAAATGCTGAGTGGCTTTATGGTCGCCATTATTGGTGTTGTCTGGCTCACTCTGGCGGGAGAGTCTGACAGTCACGCACCTAACGCGCTGTGGGGTAACTTCTTAGAATTTCTGGCGATGATCTGCGCTGCAGTTTACAGCATTAACCTGAAGCATCTGAGTGCACGCTATCCGGCTATTACGCTGACCGCATTCCAGGCGTTTTGTGGCGCAATATTCTTCGCACCTATGCTGATGTGGGTTCCTGTGCCTGAACAGGTCAGCAATATCGCGCTGTTGTCTATTGTTTATTTGGGTGTGGTTGTGACACTAGGTGCATATCTGCTTTACAACTACGCGATCTCAAAAGTGAAGGTAACTGCAGCCGCTGGCTACGTGAATCTTATCCCGGTATTTAGTTTGTTGTTTGCTTATATTCTTTTGGGAGAGCGCCTGAATTCGCAGCAGTGGGTTGCTGCAGGCCTCATTATCCTTGGGGTTCTCATTAGCCAATGGCGCTCTCAGAGTCGAGACGACGACTCAGATCAGACGGTACTTGAAAATGGTGATGCCGTATTGGCTGTAAAAGGCTAAGCTAAATCAATGGGATATGATCTGCTATTCAGTAAGGGTGTAGTCTACGCATGAAAGTTGGGATTATTGGTACCTCTTGGGGACGTGTTCATGTCGGAACTTTCCGAGAAGCAGGTCATGAGATTGCAGGCATCGTTGGCACCAACCCTGAGGGGACAGCGCGTATTGCTGCAGAGGAGGGGATCCCGTTAGCCTCGACTAATGCTGCGGATCTTCAACACTGCGACATTATTGTAATCGCGTCACCCACTTCGACTCACCTGGATTACCTTTCTCAGTTTAATGACCGTCCAGTGCTCTGTGAGAAGCCTCTTACCGGGGCACAGATTGTTCCAGGCGCATTGGCAGGGCTAGGGCGTTATCCAACGTTTGTTAATTACCCATTCTCGTTTTTGGAAACGGCAAAGTCGATCCAAAAAATATTGGACGATGGTGAGTTAGGTCCGCTGTCTCGCGTCGTTTTATCTGTGGGCTGTCGATTCCCAATGCAGAAATCTCCAGCCGGTTGGTTTCTGGATATCGCGGCCCATCCTTTATCGTTTCTGATACACACCCTGGGTGAGTTCCAGCTGGTTCATCACCACATAGGTGAAGGTGTGAGCAACGTCAGTGCTTTGCTTGAGAGTGAAGGAACGCTACTCGATACACAGCTATACCGATTGCCAGAAACTGGGATCCAAATTGATTTGAAATTGATCGGTGAGCTTAAGCGTCTTGAGCTCAGTGGAGGCTTTCGCCCCGGTGATAATTGGCGTTTTGCCCCAATTAAAGTCGATGGTCAGGAAAATAACGAAGGCGAGTGGGATACAAGAGACATCTGGTATAGCGCTAATTGCCGAGTGGTAGAGCAGTTTCTGAAAGTAGTTGAAGGGAAAACTCCTCATGTCGAGGCGTTGAATAACGGTATGTTTGACCTGCCTAAAGCGGCGCTGCTTGAACGCTCTTTAGACAGGCTTTTGGCTACAGACAGCTAACTCTGATTAGATGGGGTCAGCTTAAGATTCAACTGTTGTCAGTGGGGCGGCACGGTGAACATAGCTGCCCTGGATCCCGTCGACAAACATACCTTCAAGCACGTACTTCTGTTCCTGGGACTCGACGCCACTGGCAATCACCTTGATGCTCAAGCGATGAGCGATATCAATAATAAGGCGCAGGAAGTACTGAATATTGCGATCGCTCTCGATATCTTCCATGTAGCTCTGGTCAATCTTAATGTAATCAGGTTTCAGGTCTTTAAAGAACTTGAATGAGGTCATGCCGAGACCAAACTGCTTCACTGTTACTTTTGCGCCAGTTCGGTGGACGACATCAATAAATCGGCGGCTGGACTTAAGATCCCGTTGTAATCCCTGCTCAGTAATCTCAAAAGTAAGGCGGCTCGCCAGCTTACTGTGTTTACCTAGCATTCTTTCCAGCCATACCAAGAACGATGAGTCGTGGGCTGCGGTGACAGATACAGTCAGACCCAGCGGATCTTCGCCTCCGCGTTTATTGGCTAACGCCAAAATGGCACTCAATACCGCCTTGTCCAGATCGACAGAAAGCTGCAAACGTTCAGCCATAGAGTAGGCAGAACGGTATGGGAGTTCATCTCCGTCCGCAGTGCTGAATCTTGGTGAAACAGCGGTGTAAATCTTGCCCTGTTTGAGCGGCTTGATCATTTGGCCAATCAGCGTGAACTTGGTTTGCTTGGCTAGGTATTCAATGCTTTCCTGCCAGTTCCGCTCGCCCAGTACTTCTGTACCCGCTAAGTCAGTCTGGAAATGCCATGAATTCGAATCTTTCGACTGAGCGACACCCGTTGCTGTATCACACAGTGCTAGCAGGTCACCGACGGACATGCCCTGTGTAAAACCAGCCATACCAATGTATGCAGTATTATCCAGGTCATGGTTATGTTTGATTTCATTAAGCCGACCTTGCAACTGCGCGCCTAGGCTGTCGGCTTCTTTCTGCGAAAAGTGATGCAATACGATGGCGAAATCAGAGCTGTTCAGGCGGTAGATTTTGGAGCCTCTGAATTGGCTGGCTACTGACTTAACTGAGTCAACCAGTACATTGATGAACTGGTCGCCTGCCGTATAGCCTTTCGCTTTATTAATCTGACCCAGTGCAGTGGTCCGAACCAAGGCCATGATGCCAAAATGTTTTCCGCTTTCGTCGGCCAGCATCTCAGGAATATCGAGCATGAACTGGCTTCGGTTAGGCAAACCGGTGAGGTGATCAAGATAGGCGGTTTTTCTTACCTGAGTCAGTTCCTCTTCGGTTTGATGCAGTCGGTCCACCACGCTCTTCTGAATCGCCTGTAACCCTTCGCCAATAGATTTAAACTCACTGGCAAGACCTGAGCTTACCTGAAGATCTTTTTCTGCGTGAACAAGTTTGTCGCAAAGAGCTTGCAGCTCTTTGACAGAGTTTCTGAGTGGTTTATGCAGGCTGCCACGCAACCACATGATGCTGACTATCAACATGATCAGCCATGCAATAGTGGTAAATGCGATGTTGCGGATAAAGCTCAGCTGCAGGTGACTGTAATCTGGGGTAATAATTACGGCGTGCGAACCGGCATTTGCCTGCAAATCTGTAGCTGCGATCCCCAATGCTGTGGCCAGGCTTGCGAGAGGGAAGTTTACTCTGGGCGCTTTCGTGAAGCTGGCTTTGATTTCACCATCGCTGCTTAACACGGATAACGATACATAACCTGAGAGCTGGCTAAGGTATGTATTTCTCTTTTCTTCTGACGTTTGCTCTGTGCTCTCTAATAGAACCCGAGCGTTGGAATAGAGTTGCTCTCGTTGGAACTCGATCTGGTTAATAACAGACAGATATTGTCCTGCCCAAATGACAAGAAGCAATAACAGCAAAATAAAGACATTTACGAACAGCGTCTTACTTTGAATTTTCATCTGGGGGCCGCCCATCTATCCCTGTTAAATCAGTGATCTATCGGATCAATTAACAAATACTATAGAGTAAATTTTCCAGCAACCCTATAGACCGTCAGCAATCTTTACACTTGGTCAAGAGAAAAAAGTTAGAACAATGAGGTGGTTCAATTTTTTACTTGCGCAGAGTTAGGGTCTGTTGACCTTTCGTGTATGGATTTTGTTCGAATGAAACACGTTTTGAGCAAGAAGTGAGCTACGTAACTTAGCGATCTAAGTAAGTAGTGAATGACGTAGTGCAGAACGTGTTTCAGCGAACCCTTCGGGCAGCATTTGTTGGTGATTTATGCTTCGTTATCGGCTATTTATTGAGGGCCACTCAACTTCATAGCCTCTGCCTCGCTTAAATCACCAACATATTGCTGCAAAAACAAACAGCAAAGGTCAACAGACCCTAGTGAGAGCGCAACTTTTACCTGGCAGTTATCGGTTCTATATTGCTATCAAGGTAAGCCGTTGGAACCATTTACAACAAGGGAACGATCATGGCAAAGCTAACTATCGTCGCCAATATACATGCGAGAGCCGACAAGGTTGCTCTGGTAAAGTCTGAATTGCTTAAGTTGATTAATGTGACGCGCGTGGAGCCGGGGTGTATCAATTACGATCTGCATCAGGATAATCAAAACCCGGCCCATTTTTTGTTTTTTGAAAATTGGGAAAGTCGCGAACTCTGGCAGGCGCATATGGATAACCCTCATTTGGCCGCATACTTGCAGGCGGTCGATGGTGCCGTCGAGAGTTTTACTATCAATGAAATGTCGCAGATTCCTTAGTTGGCGCTAGGTGGGCGACAGGGGATGCAGGTCAAGGTTGTCGCTATCGATCAGGGTTTGCAACTCCTCGTAGTCGACGCAGGCACTGAGAGAGCGCATTATCTCTTTCGCTTCTTCAAATGTATTGACTTGCCAGAAGCAATCGCTGTCAGGAATAAAGGTTGCGCGAGACACCTGAGAGGGGATTGGATCTCCGCCAAAATAGAGGTCTGCTATTTTGCCAAGTCCCAGTTGTTTGCGAGCCTCTCGTCCTCCAACACCAATTATCTCCAGGGCGCCAGGTGTGCCCAGTGTCCAATAGCGCATGTCAGCTATGCCGAAGAATGCCCCATGTTGCTTTTGGATCTCTACCAGCCCTTGTTCAAATGCTTTTAGGTAAACGGTGGCACACTCTTCGTTCCAGCTACCCAGTGGGCGAACATATAAAACCTGCCCCACAGTAAACATTGAAAATTGGCCATGGCCTGACAACTGCATTGAGAAGACCTCATTTTATCCTCTCATTCATTCTATTTAATTTTATATATTGGGCTATTGGCTTAGTGCGGTGGTGTGATGTATTAGCTGGATTAATTGTTTTCTAACGGTTGAAAACGAAAAAGGGCTGCGATTTCTCGCAGCCCTTTCTCTTATTGGCTCCCCTGGTCCGATTTGAACGGACGACACATGGATTAACAGTCCACCGCTCTAACCAACTGAGCTACAGGGGAATAAACTTCACATTTTAAATTTGGCTCCCCTGGTCCGATTTGAACGGACGACACATGGATTAACAGTCCACCGCTCTAACCAACTGAGCTACAGGGGAGTAGATGTCCTTTCCTCAAGGACGGCGCGCATCTTAATGTAGCGAATTTTCGCTGTCAACACTCTTTCTTCGCTTTGCGATTCAGTTGCTCAGTAGTTGTTCAGCTTCTGTGGAATTGAGGGCTGGTAAACGGGACTCAGCTTATCTAGTATGCTTTTGATAACAAAAAATTAACGAATAAAAAAATTTTCCAGGGAGGCTACTTTGCAGGGGCTTAACGATTTTTTATTGATGCTAGATGGATACTTGGGATCCGCTGGTTGGTTCCCTTATGTGTTATTAGGGGTGGGTTTATTTTTCACTGTTTACCTTAAATTTCCCCAAATCCGATACTTCGGGCACGCCTGGCGCGTAGTGAGAGGGAAATATGACGTTAAAAATGCCATGGGTGACACCACCCATTTTCAGGCATTAACAACCGCGCTATCAGGTACTGTGGGTACCGGTAATATCGGTGGCGTTGCATTGGCCATTCATATCGGCGGCCCAGCGGCGCTGTTCTGGATGTGGGCAACCGCTTTCTTTGGTATGACAACCAAGTTCGTGGAGGTGACACTTTCTCACAAGTACCGCGTAAAAACCGCAGATGGCACCATGGCGGGTGGTCCCATGTACTACATGGACCGTCGCCTGAACATGAAGTGGCTGGCAGTGATCTTTGCTATTGCGACAGTCATTAGTTCATTTGGTACGGGTAATTTGCCTCAGGTAAACAACATCGCTATCAGCATGGAGTCGACCTTTGGATTAGATCCCATCCTGACTGGTGGAGTGCTGACCGTTTTGTTGGCGCTGGTTATTCTCGGTGGTATTCGTCGTATTGCTAAGTTCACATCTCGTGTCGTGCCGTTGATGGCTGCACTCTATGTGATTGGTGCTTTGGCGGTAATCCTCTATAACTACCAGAATATTCTTCCATCCTTGGTATCAGTCTTCTCTGATGCGTTTTCTGGATCCGCCGCGGCCGGTGGCTTCCTCGGTGCCAGTTTTGCTTACGCATTCAACAAAGGCGTTGGTCGAGGCCTGTTCTCTAACGAGGCGGGTCAGGGGTCTGCGCCAATTGCTCACGCAGCAGCAAAAGCTGATGAGCCAGTTTCAGAAGGTATCGTCTCTATCCTGGAGCCGTTCATTGACACCATCATTGTTTGTACCTTGACAGGACTTGTGATCCTCTCTTCTGGGGTCTGGACAGAAAAACACGAAAACTCATTCCAGTCTGCCGATATGAAATACATCGCAGGTCTATACAGTGATCAAAGCGATGAAGACCGAGCAGCACTTTCAAGCTTCCTTATTGGCAGCAATGAAGCAAATGTGGAGTCCTATAGCGGTACCGTGGTAGTAAAAGATGGGCTGGCTCAGTCTCCCGGTTACACGCTGATTAATGCTCACTCAGTGGCTGAAAACGTGCAGTATCTGGTGGGCGGACACCCTTATTCGGGTAGTATTGAAATTAAAGATGGCAGCCTGATCAACAAAGAGTTGGAGGTTAAAGGGGATTCTCTGATTCACTCTGCCGCGTTAACAACAAAAGCGTTTACCCGAGGCTTCTTTGGTGATTTTGGCCAATATATTGTTTCCATCGGTCTGCTGCTATTTGCATTCTCGACAGCTATCGCCTGGAGTTACTACGGTGACCGAGCAATCACATATCTGCTTGGTGTCAGGGCTGTAATGCCATACCGGGTGTTTTATTGCGCTGGATTTATGTGGGCCGCCGTTGCTGATACCACCGTGGTATGGAATCTTGCGGCGGTCGCCATTGTATTGATGACGCTGCCCAACCTGTTCGGCATCATGATGTTATTCAAAGAGATGAAGACAACGGTTGCGGATTACTGGAGCGATTTTTATCAACAACGCAGTGAACACAAAGACTAATTGATAAAAACGTCATTAGCTTGATGTTAGAAGGCCCCAATAGGGGTCTTCTTGTTTTAATCCCTCGGCAAATATTTCATAATGCATCTCTTTTATTCATTGGAAGTTATCAATGGCCATCATTCCTTGCCCTTGCTGCGGAAAACGTATTTCGGATAGAGCCGACGTATGCTCACATTGCGGTTTTGCGAGAGGTGAAATGGATGATGAGAAGCGTGCCAGCCAGCAACGGGTATACGCTATCAAACGGCAGCAAAGAATCATGACGCAGCAATTTATTGCTTTGCTCATGTTTGTTGCGGGTTTTGCGGTGACTTTTTTTGATGGTGAATCCCAACCCGACTGGCAGCGAACGTTAGGCCAGGTGATGTCTGCGGCCGGATTCATTTGGTACATCATTATTCGTGTGTGGCTGATTTTTAAGAAAAAATAGTGGGTAAAGAGATGGATATCATCGAGCTGGTCGAAAAACTCGATTTCGAAAGCTATCAGCGCTTAAAAACTGCGGTAGAGCTAGGAAAGTGGCCCGATGGAAATCCACTTAGCGCTGAACAAAAAGACAATGCTATGCAGCTGGTGATTGCTTATCAGGCAACGCACCTGGACCAGCAGCAGCACATGAGCGTCGCCAAAGACGGCTCATTAAATACGCTATCCAAAGCGGAATTAAAACAACAGTTCAAAGGACAGACTGCAGAGTCGATCGTAAGGTTTAAACACGATGATATTTAAGAATCTTTTCCGCCCCGCCTGGAAACACTCTGATCACGAAAAAAGGCAAGCAGCAATATCAACACTGCAGCTGGAAAATCAGCAGCATCGCACAATATTGAGAGAGCTGGCTTTCAATGATGGGCATCGTCAGGTTCGCCGTACCGCGTTGGAGCGATTGGATGACCTCTCCTTGTGGTGGCTGGCAGCTGGAGAAGAACGTGATGATGGGCTCAAGAAATCGGCTCTTCAACATGTCACGGACCTGATCACCTCATCAGAACTTAAAGATGCTTCAGAAGTGCAGTCGTTTGTTAACGACTGCAAAGACAAAAAATTCCTGGAATCGGTTTGGCGCCAATTGTCCGAGGCTGCCTTACGTAAATCCGCATTGAGCCGTATTGACAAGAGTCGCTGCTATATCGACGCTGCGGAGCATGAAACAGACGAAGCGCTTGCTCTTTGGGCTGCTGAACAGGTCGACGATGAGAAACAGATGCGTCGCTTAGGCAAAAAAGCGGCTCAGTTGAGTGTCAGACAGTACTTTGAAGACAAATTGAAGGCGTTAAAAGAAGCCAAAGAGAAGCCGGCCCTGTTAAACGAACAGGCACGACTTAATCTTGCCCAGTTGCAGGGGATTATCGAAAAGCTGTTGGAGCCACAAGCCGAGTCGCACCCGGAACTTGGACAAAAGGCAAATGAGTTGCTTAGCCGTTGGAGTGAGCTGAGCAAGGAGTTGTCACAACTTGAGTTGCTTCAGGCATGGCAGCAAAAATTTGATTCGCTGAATGAGCGTTTGAGTGTTCGACTGCAGGAGCTTGAGGCGCTGTGGTCGGCGCAACTCGCAGAGCAGGAAAAAGCGATAGAGCAAAAAGAAAACAAAGCCTTGCTCGATGGTGGCCTGGATGCCCTTGCCGGAGACATTAAAGCGATATACACGCTGATTGAAGAGCAGCAAGAATACGATCTTGAGCCATTTAATGAGGTTCTCACGCACTTAAAGCAGAGTATTGCAGAAGCTACTTTGCGCGAAGATGACTGGATGGCGTTGAATAAGCGAAGTCAGCAGCTTGAGGAGCGTCTGTTGCAACTTGCTCAGCTTCCTGAGCAGATCTCAAAAGCCAGCGGTATTGCTGACCAATTGGTTGAGCTGTCTGAAAGTGCGGACGATTTTGTAAGTCAGTTCAATACCATGCGCAAAGCTTGGCAACACTTGTCAGAGCTACCACTGCCGAAAGAGTTAAAACAGCGTGCGGAATCCCGCTTGAAAGCGCTGGGTAAAGCCAAAAACGAACAGTTGAATGCGCAAAAAAGTGCGGAAGCGGACCTCGATAAACAACTCTGGCGCGCTGAACGCCACCAGCGAGCGGGGCGTCTGAAAGTTGCCGTACGCGAGTTTCATCGCCTGCAGCCAATATTTAACAAACTTTCTGACAAAGCCAGACGCCGGTTTGACAAGCGTTACCAGAGCTTGGCTAAAGTGGAACAAGAGCTTCTCGAATGGCACCAGTTGGTTGCCGCACCTAAGGCTACTGTGCTACTTGAAGAGATCCAGCAACTGGCGGAAAAGCCGCTTGAAGATCCTAAAGCTCAGGCAGAAGCGGTTAAGGATGCCCGCAAACGCTGGCAGACATTGGAGCTTGACCGTAACGATGAAAATTGGGCGCCGCTGGCTGACCAGTTTGACGAGCTAAGTGAAAAGGCATTTGAGACTTGCCGTCAGTTCTATGGTGAACAGCAGAAGGTGAGGGAAGAGAACCTGGCTGCTCGCGAGCTGCTAATTAAAGAGATGAGTGACCTGTTGGCGAAGCAACAGACCGAGCCCATGCTACTTAATCAGCTGGAGTCAGCTTATCGCCAAATAGCAAATAAATGGCGCCGTAGTGGTGAAATCGATTTTGCAAAACGCAAGGAAGTTCAGAGCCAGTACGCCAAAGTGTCTCGCCAGGTCTCTGACATCCTGAAGAAACTTTATGCTGAGAATGAAGCTCGTAAACAGAGCCTTCTGAAGCAGGCTGAATCCCTCGATCTAAACGAATTGGAAACTGCGTCAGAGAGTTTTGACGACTTGATGAAGCAGTGGCGTGATGCTGGTTACGCAGGCGCCAATGAAAAAGCGCTATGGCAACGTTTCCAGGCGATAGGCCAACAGCTGCGCGAGCAAAAGTATGCCTCTCGTAATGAACAACGCGCGCAATGGCAGGCTGAAGCTGACAAGTATAAAGCTGCCATGAATAGCTTCTCCGAGCGGGTTGCCGCTGCTGATACTGAAGTCGCTATCCATGACGCGATAGCTAAAGTTCAGGCAGAAACTGCAGAGGTGGGCGAACTGGCGAACCGCGAGCGTCGTCAATTGGAAACTGAACTGGATAAATTACTTACCGACGCAGAGAACAAGCTTGTTTCATTCCAGAAAAAAGCGGTGAAAGACAACTATCAAAAGTTGATAGAAGCTATTTCAGGGGATGATCAGACCTTGTTAGAAGCATTACCAGAGCGCTGGCAACGTAGTTTGAAAACCTGGCAACAGGAAGCTTCAGATAAGACTGCGGACAGTGAGACCCGTAATCGCTTGATGATTGAAGCCGAGTTGCTTGCAGGACTGGACTCCCCGGGCAACAACGAAGCTTTGCGTCAACAGTTGCGTCTCACCCTGTTGCAGGATCGTATGAACGGCGGTGAGAGCCGCTCGGTTGAGAACCTGTTCTGGCAATGGCTGGAAGCAGGCGCAGTGACCGCTGATGATAAAGATGCGTTAAAGCGGTTTGAAAAGGCGCTGACCGCCTGAGAGGTGGTGCCGCTTTAGTATTGAAATCCAAAAAGCACCTTTTCAGGTGCTTTTTTTAACGGTGATGATTGTGACGATAGCTTTTAATCGATTGGCCACATTGTTTTTGCTTGGCTTGGTCTTGTCCTTAAGCGGCTGTTCAGAACCAAAACTTACACCTTTATATTACGACGCAACAATCCTGGCGTTTGGCGACAGCCTTACAGCCGGTTATGGCGTTGAAAAAGAGCACAGTTATCCAGCGGTTCTGGCCGAATTGTCAAGGCGTAAGGTGGTTAATGCCGGTGTCTCGGGAGAAACAACCAGCCAGGGGCGTGAGCGTTTTGCTTCAGTTGTTCAAACCAACCAGCCTGATTTGATCATATTGATTGAAGGCGGCAATGACATTTTGCGAAATCACTCTCCCCAACAAGCGAAAGCTAATTTGGCAGCAATGATTGAGCATGCGCAGCTTTCCGGGATCCCCGTAGTCTTAATTGGCGTGCCAGAAAAGAATCTGTTCAGCTCATCAGCACCATTTTATCGGGAGCTGGCTGAAGAGTATGACCTGGTATTTGATGGCGAGTTAATGGCCGAGTTGCAGCGTTCACCGAGCTTGAAGTCTGACTACGTTCACTTCAACAAGGCTGGATACAGGGAGCTGGCGGAGTCAATTTATCAGTTGCTGCAAGATAATGGGGCTTTGTAATTAAAGCCCCACACTAAATTGCTAGTTGCGGCTGAGTTCGCCACGCAAACTGGTTTGCATCGCTTCACGGATCTGCTCTGGAGTAAGTGGCTGATTCAACAGATAGTGGAGCTTAGTTAGCGTTGCCTCTGTTGTCATGTCATAGCCGCTGATCACACCCACATCCCTAAGAGCCTGGCCTGTCGCATAGCCTCCCATGTTGACACTTCCTTTGAGGCACTGAGTGCAGTTCACGACGATAATGCCTTGCTCTGACGCTTCAGAGAGCAGGTCCAGCATCTGTTTGTGTTGCGGCGCATTGCCCACACCATAGCTTTGCAACAGCAGCGCTTTGACCGGCTGACGCAGAATATTGGCGATTACATCGGCAGAAATACCCGGGTAGAGGCTTGCCATACCGATGGGTTGCGCTTGAATGGGCTGCACCTTGAGCGGTTTGCCCGTTGCAGATTTAACTTCACCCTTTACCAACTGGATCTGAATACCGGCTTCCAACAAGGGGGGGAAGTTCGGCGAGCCAAAGGCATTAAAGCCGTCAGCATGAACTTTGGTTGTTCGATTGCCGCGAAACAAGCTGTGATTAAAACAGAGTGAGACCTCTGGAATGGGGTAGTTGGCTGCCAGGAACAAAGCATCCAGCAGGTTTTCGCGGCCATCTGAGCGCAGCTGTGCCAAGGGGATCTGAGATCCGGTAACAACAACCGGTTTATCCAGATTCTCCAGCATAAAAGAGAGTGCCGATGCCGTATAAGCCATGGTATCGGTGCCGTGCAATACCACAAAGCCATCATACTGGTCGTAGTTTGCTGCGATATCATCGGCAATCTTCTGCCAATCATTCGGCGTCATGTCTGATGAATCAATCAGTGGCTGATAGGCGTGAATGGTGAATTCTGGCATTTCGTCACGGCGAAATTCAGGCATCTTTTCCAGCACTTCCTGGAGGAAGCCTGGCTCAGGAATATAGCCATGAGCAGATTGGCGCATACCGATGGTACCGCCCGTATATGCGATATAAATTTTCTTCTTGTTCATGGGCGCAAGCATATACGTAAAAAGGCCGGAACTACCAGTGGTAGTTCCGGCCTTTTTCATCTGATTAGCTGCGAATTAGTAAACTTCGCAACCCAGGCAGCGCGCGTAAATACCCATAGGGTCATTCAGCTCATTCAACACAGATAAATCGTTGAACAGGCGTTGTAGCTCAGTCATGAACTGACTTTTCGGTGTGTAGCCGCTGAAGTCTTGCGGAGAGTCGCTTGCCATCAGTGACGCACCACCGTTCAGCAGTTGATTCAACAGGTGCTCTTTAAAGCTCATTGGACGTTTCACTTCATCCACGTCATAGCTGCTCAGGCCCGCTAAGTCTGCTGCAGCAGAGACGGCGTCCTGAAGGTCACCCAGGCTATCGACTAAGCCCAGTTCATGTGCCTGTTTACCACTCCAGACACGGCCTTGGGCGATCTTATCAACCTGCTCAGGCGTCATATCGCGCTCTTGAGCAACCAATCCGATGAACTGGTCATAACCATGTTCAACGCTGCGTTGAATAATGGCACTAACACCTGGATCCAGCGGGCGGGTAATACTGATGCCCGCAATATCAGTGGTGCCTACACCGTCTGTATGCACGCCGATATGGTCAAGCGCGCGATCGATGGTGGTGAGCATGCCAAAGATGCCGATAGAACCCGTGATAGTGGTAGGAGAAGCCCAGATCTCATCTGCACTGACAGATATCCAGTAACCACCTGAAGCGGCATAGGTACTCATTGAAGCGACAACGGGTTTGCCGGCACGTTTCAGTTCATCAATCTCGTTACGGATAACCTCTGAAGCAAAGGCACTTCCGCCAGGGCTGTCAACGCGAAGAACAACCGCTTTGATGGAGTCATCCAGACGGGCCTGACGCAACAGGCGAGCCGTAGAGTCACCGCCAATGGTGCCTGGCGGTTGATCACCATTCATGATGGTACCTTTCGCAACCACAATACCAACACGATCTTTGTTCTCGAGAGGTGCTTGGTGAGGACGAATGATGGACAGATACTCACCCAACCAAACCTGGTTAAAGCTCTTATGCTCAGGATCCTGACCAACCACTTCAATGATAGGTTGGCGCAGTTCTTCGCGAGTCTTCAGAGCGTCAACTAAGCCGCTGTTCAACGCTAGCTGGGCAAAGTCGCCGTCAACCTTGTTGAGGCCTTCCAGCATTGATTCGATCGAGACATCCAACTGCTCAGGCTCAAGTCCACGCTGCTCTGCAACATCGGCTTTATATGCGGTCCACAGGTCACCCATCCAGGCCAGGTTAGCTTCTTTTGCTTCAGGTGACATATCGTCACGGATATATGGCTCGATAGCGCTCTTGAATGTACCCACCCGGAAGACGTGTGGCGTAACTTTGATCTTCTCCAGCAACGATTTGAAGTAGGTGCGGTAGCGGCCATAGCCCTCCAGCATTACTCCACCATGGGGGTTAAGGAATATCTCGTCGGCATAAGCGGCTAAATAATAGTTGTGCTGGGCGTAGTAATCCCCAATCGCGTAGACCGGTTTACCTGAAGATTTAAACTCTTCAATCGCCTTGCCGATTGCCTGCAGCTTGTTGAGACCGGCGGGTGCCATATCGCGGGTTTCGATGACCAACGCGCCAACGCGGGTATCGTGCTGTGCATTTTCAATGGCGAAAATGATATCTTTCAGCAATGTCTCTTTCGGCTTCTCTTTGCCACCGAGCATCTGTTGGGTGAACGCTTCAGCGGGGTCAACAGCAATCTTTTGTTCAACAATACGTCCCTGAATACTCAACACCAAGGCCGCCTTTTCAGGCATGGTTGGTCCTTTATCAGCGGTGAGTGTGGTGATAAACACCACTAGGAACACGATAAACAGCAGGTTGGTCAGCCCGACGCGAGTGGCGGTCAGGGCCTTTCCGACAAAGCGGAAAAATTTCTTTAGATATTTCATCAACACATCTAATCCATTTAGCTAACACTGGAATGTTAAGTCCTTGTGGCGGATTAACGTATCTCAATTTGTAAACAATTGTAATTCTGTAACTGCGAAATTAGAGCTCGAACACTTGCGACCAACTGGTACGACCATTAAGCTGAGTAGTTGAAGCTAATAAGTACCCAATAACAAAAACATTAAAAATGGCCCGAGAACTATGACCTCTGCAAACTACCCTAATTTACTTGCGCCACTCGACTTAGGTTTCACTCAGATACGAAACCGCGTCTTGATGGGTTCAATGCACACCGGCCTGGAGGAAGAACGGGGCGGTTTCGACAAATTGGCAGCATTTTACGCTGAGCGAGCAAAAGGCGGCGTTGGTCTGATTGTGACGGGTGGCATCTCGCCTAATTTTCGTGGCCGATTGGCTCCCCATGGCAGCCAGCTTAGCTTCGGCTTCCAAGTCGGCAAACACAGAAAAGTGACTGAAGCCGTGCACCAGCACGACGGGAAAATCTGTTTACAAATACTGCACGCAGGTCGGTACGCCTATCACCCTTTCTCCGTCGCCCCCAGCGCGATCAAAGCACCGATTAACCCGTTTAAGCCTTCTGCGCTCAGTGAAGGCGGTGTCAAAAGGACCATCAGACAGTTCGCTAAGTGTGCAAAATTAGCCCAGAAAGCCGGTTATGACGGTGTTGAAGTGATGGGGTCAGAGGGCTACCTGATCAACCAATTTGTCTGTCCGCGTACCAATAAACGCACCGACAAGTGGGGCGGCTCATTAGAAAACCGGATGCGCTTTCCACTGGAGATAGTCAAAGCGATTCGTGAGCAGGTGGGGGCAAATTTCATCATTATTTTCCGCCTCTCAATGTTGGAGCTGGTTGACCAAGGGGTCACCATGGAAGAGCTACCTTCCATGGCCAAGTGGCTGGAACAGGCTGGTGTTTCCATTATCAATACTGGTATCGGTTGGCACGAAGCACGGGTACCGACCATTGCCACCAGTGTTCCCCGGGCGGCATTCAGTTGGGTCACCGCCAAGCTCAAAGGCGAAGTATCCATTCCATTAGTGACCACCAACCGTATCAATGACCCTCAAGTGGGTGAAGAGGTGCTCGCTCGTGGTGATGCGGATATGGTGTCCATGGCCAGGCCTATGCTGGCTGACGCTGAATTTGTTAACAAAGCGGCCGCGGGCAAAGCCGACACCATCAATACGTGCATCGCCTGTAACCAGGCTTGCCTTGACCACGTGTTTAAAGGTAAACGTGCCAGTTGTTTGGTTAATCCTCTTGCTTGTTATGAAACCGAACTGGTTATCGAACCTGCTAAGAAAGCGAAGCGGGTGGCGGTTATCGGTGCGGGGCCTGCAGGACTTTCCGCGGCATGTTTTGCAGCGGAGCGAGGCCATGATGTGGTGTTGTTCGATAAAGACCAGGATATCGGCGGGCAATTTAACTATGCCAAACAGATCCCCGGTAAAGAGGAGTTTTATGAAACGCTGCGCTACTTCCGCAACCGGTTGAACAGCGCGGGTGTTGAGCAACGATTTGGAGAGCTACAAACAGCAGACTCTCTTATTGAACAACAGTTTGATGAGATCATTGTTGCTACCGGTGTAACCCCCAGAACACCGCCTATTGAGGGCGTTGACCATGAGAAAGTGTTGGGTTATCTCGATGTGCTGAGAGAGCATAAACCTGTTGGTGAGAAGGTTGCCATCATAGGCGCTGGTGGTATTGGCTTCGATGTCGCTGAGTACCTGGTTGAAGGTCATCCATCTTCGACAGTAGATTTGCCTCGTTGGTTAGACACTTGGGGGATCGACCCTAATCTGGAGCAGGCAGGTGGTTTGAAAGCGCAGGTGGAAGCTAAACATAACGGGCATGACCCAGAAAAATCAGATCGTGAGATCTACCTGCTACAGCGCAAAACCAGTAAAGTGGGCGCAGGCTTGGGCAAAACCACGGGCTGGATCCATCGCGCCACACTAAAACATCATGGTGTAAAAATGATGGCTGGTGTGCAGTACAAGCGCATTGATGAAGATGGCTTGCATATCGAAGTCGACGGTCACTCTGAACTATTGCCGGTAGACAATGTCATCCTATGTGCTGGCCAAGAGTCGCAGCGTTCGCTTTATGATGACTTATTGCACCGAGGCGCGTCGGTGCACCTGATTGGCGGTGCTAAGCTGGCGGCTGAGTTGGACGCAAAACGTGCCATTCGTGATGGTGCTGAGTTGGCTGCCGAGCTTTAACGAACCGAACTGAATAAATCAACTGAACACAGGGTAGAGAGAGATGAACGGCCGCACTTTGATGCTTACGGTCGCAGCTTTGCTGTTGTCTGCATGCACGAACACTGTTTACGTTGCGGTCCCCGTTTCTCAACCTGATGCCGAGATCGCAAAGAACCAGGAGTGGTTGGAAGATATCGAAGAGGGCGATACCTTGGTATTGCATACTCACACCGGCCACAGCTATCGCTTTACTCTCGAAGGCAAACAGTTTGCAGCTGATACTGCAGGTGTAATACCCAAAGACAACCCCTCCATGGTAGAGATCCATCAGATGGAAGGGCGCAAGAAGATGGAGCCAGTGATCTCGCCTGATGACCCTGAGGTGGTTGAAGAGGAAAAGGGGTGGCAGTTTCCATGGTGGACACCCAGTGTAGTTACCGGAACACTAGCGCTAATTCTGTTACTCTAGCCTTGTATTCACCTTTCCTCGTAAGAGTTCACTTACACCACCAGACCTCCTCAACCAACGTTTTCTGCTCACCAGGCTAGCCTTGCCATTGGATCCGCTGTAACTTGCGCTGCTGCGCTTCGGCTGGCTGACAGCCGCCAGGTGAAGCAGGGGAGTTTATACATCTAATAACAATAGGAAGGCGATATGTCAGCCAATCTAACCACCAAAAACGTACTGTTTGCTGCTACCACGCTGCTTGTATCAGGCAGTACTTTGGCCGGCCCAGCGCCTTATCATAATGCAGAAGCTTCTGAGAAAGCCGTGCAGTTTGCGCCAGGAATTATCTCTACCGCTGAGCACTTTGAAATCAATACTGTGTTCAATGAGGCTGGAGATCACCTTTTGTTTGCGCGATGCAAAGATGACTTCAGCAGCTGTACCATGATGGAGTCTTTCTACAAGCAAGGACAGTGGCAAACGCCAGTAGCGCTGCCATTCTCAGGTGGCTACCTCGAAGCCGATCCCTATTTCAATGAAGATTATTCTCAGGTTTACTTTGTTTCCAAGCGGCCAACTGTGGCGGGTGGAGAGATAAGTGGTTCAGTAAATCTATGGCGTGTCGCGCTTTCTGCCGACGGAGAATGGCAAGAGCCAAAGTATCTGGCTTCGCTGAGCTCTGATGGTGATGACCTTTACCCTTCAATTACTGATAACGGCGACCTATATTTCCCTTCATTTCGCAACAATGGTCGCCAAATGTACGTTGCCAAACGGGTGCCTTCAGGCTTTGAAGAGCCTAAACCGCTCCCCGCTCATATCTATGGCGAAGATGCCAAGATAGGGGACTCTGTTGTTTTGCGTGATGGCAACACCATTATCTTCAGTATCTCAAACCGCAAAGACAGCCTTGGCCGTGGCGACCTCTATGTGTCTCAGAAAGTCGATGGCAAGTGGACCGTAGCGAAAAGTCTGGGCGACAAAGTGAATACGCCCGACCATGAGTTCACGCCCATTGTCTCGCCAAATGGTGAGTACCTGTTCTTTACCCGTATCGAAAATGGACGCGGAAATCTGTATCAGATTAAGTTGAGTGCGTTGGGTCTTTAGCAGAGGCTTTTCTCATTAATGGTTAGCCGTTTGCCAACAGAGAGACTTGGTATGCGGCTTACTTCTTATTCCGCTGTTGCTCGGTGGCAATCCAAAGCGATATCAGGTTAGCTGCTTGCTTCGGATTGTCTCGCACATACTTTCTAATTGCTCTTACCGTTTCCTGTTCACTCAGCTTGAGCAGACCCAGCCGCTTTAGCTTTCTTTCTGCTTCCAGTTTGGCTTTTGATGACTTGGCCTGCGGCTTTTGAGGCGTTTGTTTCTTTGCAGGCGCGCGTTTTTTCAGACTCACCGTAGCGGGCTGTGGTTTAGATTTCTTTTTGCCGGTAAGCCATTTGAACATGCTGCTGGGGGAGGGTAGTTGGTCTTGGTTAACTATACCGTTTATTGGTGGGTTTGGCCTCTGGTCAGTGATACTGCTTTCTGTTTGGGATATAGGTTTCGGGCGCATAACGTTCATCTTTCTATGTACAGGTCATCATCTGCGCCCAAGGTAAGGGGCTGTATGCGGTGTTCTTCTTTCGATCTGGGTGAAAGTTTTTGGGCGCACAGAGTACACCTTTCTATACATAGATAATTGTCTGCGCCCAAGGTAAGGGGCTGTATGCGCAGCCCCTTACCAATCCCCCGCACTCCCACAGGCTCTTCATCTTCACTGCACCAACTTTACCGAGCAGCAGAACAGACAAGCATCCTTGCTTGCTGTTCTTAACGAGGGCGTCCATGCCCTCGTTTGCTCTCTCAGTTGTTTTCGTTCAGCGAGCCTGAAGGGAGACGATTCCCGAAGCAGAACTCGGCGCCAATTTCCCCTTCTATGCGCCCGTGGTGTGCATTTTGAATGCATAATGAAGGAAAGAATTAATAATAAAAGCATTAATTAACAATGATTTATATTATTTTTGAGGTTGAATACTTATCAACATAGATGTAGTTTTGCACTTCAATCCGTCACAGAGTGTTGCGGGTTTCACTTAGACAAGGAGGTTTAAGGTGCTTACGCCTGATGAGATCTATATTTCTGACTACACAGAACTTTTTCTTGATTTATATCGATATGGAAATGCATCGAGTCCACGCTTTGACCACGTCAGACCAATGAAAGATGCCATCATTCAAAACAGGAATGGAATCAAGTACATTGTGGCTGATGGCAATGGCATTAGTGCATTTTCCTCTGTGGCAAGTGGAAAGAAAAATACTTGGAAGCTTCCTAAAGGTACTCCACTACCGCAAGGCATAAAACTCGTCATAGACAAGCGCCCTGGTAGGGAAAACCACTACATGTTGGCCCCACAAGTAACAATGAGGCTAAGTGAATTTCATGCTCTGATGGACTCAGTTAGAGAGCATGCTCAGAGAATTTCATAAGGATAATAGTGAATGGAAACAATTGACCTAAAACTTCCTTGCTCAGATGCGACCTTGGTATTAGATGCACTGCGCCATTACATCGCCCATATTGAGAATTTGAATGATGATGCGGTTGATGAGGACACTCTGGCTGATTTATTGAATGATAATGAGCTTTTAAAAGGCTTAGAGTCATCCATATCAAAATCGGTGGCTGAGAAGTTTGGCGATTACTAATTAATTGGTAAATAAATCGTGCCGGTAAAGGCTCGATTACTACATAGAAAAAGCCCCGGTAAATACCGGGGCTTAATGACACAAAACTCAAAGCACCAAATCTTAGTAAGGCCATACCTTAATACGGCAAGTTCGGTGCTAACCAGCGCTCCATAGTTTCCTTATCCCAACCCTTACGCTGTTGGTAGTCTTCCGCCTGATCCTGCTGGATCTGAGCGACTGCGAAGTACTTGCTGTCAGGGTGAGACAGGTACCAACCTGATACAGCAGCACCTGGCCACATGGCGTAATTGTCTGTCAACTTAATACCTGAGGCGGCTTCGGCATCCAGTAGTTCCCATAGCGTGACTTTTTCGGTGTGCTCTGGGTTGGCTGGGTAGCCGGGGGCAGGGCGGATACCCTGATACTTCTCGCGGATCAGGTCGTCGTTAGTCAGATCTTCTTCCGGCGAGTAACCCCAGTAGACTTTGCGCACTTGCTGGTGCAGGTATTCAGCAAAGGCTTCTGCCAGGCGGTCAGCAACCGCTTTCACCATAATGGCGTGGTAATCATCGTGGGCCGCTTCAAACTCTTTGGCCCATTCATCTTCGCCCAAGCCTGCGGTGACAGCAAAACCACCCACATAATCGGCTTTGCCAGAAGACTTGGGTGCCACGTAATCCGACACACAGTAGTTAGGCTGCCCAGGGCGCTTTTGTGTCTGCTGACGCAGGTTATGTAGCGTGGTCAGTACTTCGCTGCGTGATTCGTCTTTGTAGACTTCGATGTCGTCGCCAACACCGTTGGCTGGGAACAGCCCCAGTACGCCACTGGCTTTCAGTTTGCCTTCTTTGATCGCTTGGTCGATCAGCTTGTTGGCATCATTAAACAGCTTCTTCGCTTCTTCACCCTGCTCCTCGTTGTCGAAGATGGAAGGGTATTTACCTTTCATCTGCCAGGTCAGGAAGAACGGCGTCCAATCGATGTAGTCACGCAGTGTTTCCAGCGACACATCTTCCAGGCGGGTTACGCCCAGATGTTTTGGTACTGGTGGGGTGTACTCATCCCAATCCGGCGAGAAGCGATTCGCGCGGGCGTCTTCGATAGCGATCGGCTTGGCCTGCGACTGCTTGCGGGCGTGTTGGATACGTACGGTGTCATACTCTTTATCGAGGCGCTCAACAAAGCCTGGCTTGTGCTCGTCGCTCAGCAGTTGGCTGGCAACACCTACAGCGCGTGATGCGTTGGGTACGTAAACAACCGGCTCGTCGTAATTCTGTTCGATTTTAACCGCGGTGTGGGCTTTCGAGGTGGTAGCCCCGCCGATCATCAGCGGCAGGTCAAAGCCCTGGCGCTGCATCTCTTTGGCCATATGTACCATCTCGTCGAGAGATGGGGTGATCAAGCCAGAAAGACCGATAATATCGACGTTTTCCTCTTTGGCCACCTGCAGGATCTTGTCGGCGGGAACCATCACGCCAAGGTCGATCACTTCGTAGTTGTTACACTGCAGTACCACACCTACGATGTTCTTACCGATATCGTGAACATCGCCTTTCACCGTGGCCATCAAGATCTTTCCGTTGCTCTGACCGGCTGATTTTTCTGCTTCGATGTAGGGTTCGAGATAGGCCACCGCGCGTTTCATCACCCGCGCTGACTTAACCACCTGAGGCAGGAACATCTTACCGGCACCAAACAAGTCGCCGACCACGTTCATGCCATCCATCAATGGCCCTTCAATCACGTGTAGTGGACGGTCTGCCTGCTGACGTGCTTCTTCGGTATCTTCTTCAATAAAGTCGGTGATGCCCTTAACCAGTGCATGTTCCAGACGTTTAGCGACGTCCCAAGAACGCCACTCAGCGGCAGAGTCATCCTCTTTTGCTGCACCTGAATCGCGATACTCATCGGCAATGGCCAGCAGGTTCTCAGTGGCATCACTGTGGCGATTGAGTACCACATCTTCTACCGCTTCGCGCAGCTTCTCAGGGATCTCTTCGTAGATCTCCAGCTGGCCCGCGTTAACGATACCCATGTCCATGCCGTTTTTAATGGCGTGGTAGAGGAATACCGCGTGGATCGCCTCACGTACCGGGTTGTTACCACGGAACGAGAATGACACGTTAGATACACCACCTGAGATCATCGCGTGAGGCAGGTGCTGCTTGATATCAGCTGTGGCTTCAATAAAGTCGACCGCATAGTTGTCGTGTTCATCGATACCTGTGGCAACAGCGAAGATATTAGGGTCGAAGATAATATCTTCCGGTGGGAAGCCAACCTTGTTAACCAGCACATCGTAAGCGCGCTGACAGATCTCGAACTTGCGGGCACGGGTATCGGCCTGGCCGACTTCATCGAACGCCATCACAATCACCGCGGCGCCGTAGCGACGGATCAGGGTGGCTTGCTCGATAAACTTCTCTTCGCCTTCCTTCATCGAGATGGAGTTAACGACACCTTTACCCTGAATACACTTCAGGCCGGCTTCGAGCACTTCCCATTTGGATGAGTCAATCATCACAGGCACACGAGCAATATCAGGCTCGGCTGCAATCAGGTTGAGGAAGCGAACCATGCAGGCTTCGGCATCCAACATGCCTTCATCCATGTTGATATCGATGATCTGGGCGCCGTTTTCTACCTGTTGTTTGGCGACATCCAGCGCCTCTTCGTAAGCTTCCTCTTTGATCAGACGCTTAAACTTTGCTGAACCGGTGACGTTGGTGCGTTCTCCCACATTCACAAACAGGGTATCGGCAGTAATGGTCAGTGGTTCCAACCCCGACAGTCGACAGGCAACGTCTTGCTCTGGCATCGCTCTCGGCGTCAGGCCTTTAACCGCTTCGGCCATGGCGGCGATATGCTCCGGCGTGGTACCACAGCAGCCACCCACCAGGTTAACTAAGCCAGATTCTGCCCACTCTTTGATATGACCAGCCATCTCTTCAGCACCCAAATCATATTCGCCAAAGGCATTTGGCAAACCAGCGTTAGGGTGAACAGAGACCGGGCATTCAGCGATCTCAGACAGGTCGTATACGTATTGACGCAGCTCTTTTGGTCCAAGCGCACAGTTAAGACCCATGGAAATCGGATTAGCGTGGCGTAGGGAGTGATAAAAAGCTTCAGTGGTTTGTCCCGATAAGGTACGGCCAGAAGCGTCAGTAATGGTGCCAGAGATCATGATAGGCAGTTCAAAGCCAATCTCGGCAAATACAGTTTGCACCGCGAACACGGCGGCTTTGGCGTTTAACGTGTCGAAAATGGTTTCGATCAGGATGAGATCTGCACCACCATCAATCAGCGCTTTGGTCGCTTCGATATAAGCTTCAACCAAGGCATCAAAGCTGGTGTTTCGGAAACCGGGATCGTTCACATCAGGTGAGATGGAAGCGGTGCGGTTAGTCGGGCCCAGTACACCCGCAACAAAACGTGGCACACCGGTTTCGGCTGCAACATCGTCAGCGGCTTTACGAGCTAAGCGGGCAGACTCGAAGTTAATCTCGGTAACCAGCGATTCCATGTCGTAATCAGCCATGGCAATGCTGGTGGCGTTAAAGCTGTTGGTCTCCAGAATATCGGCACCGGCCAACAGGTATTCGCGGTGGATATCGTAGATGATCTCTGGCTGTGTCAGCACCAGCAGGTCATTGTTGCCTTTCAGGTCGGAAGGCCAGTCTGCAAAGCGTTCGCCACGATAGTCGGCTTCTTCCAGTTTGCGATTCTGGATCATGGTACCCATACCGCCGTCAATGATGGCGATACGTTGCTGAAGCGTGTCTTTAAGCGCCTGAATGCGTTGTTCTCTGTTCAAACTTCAATCTTCCTATATCGATTCGGCGTGTTGTTGGCTGAGCGCGGCGAGGTTCGCTTCATTCAGGTCAAACGGGGTCAACTGATACACGTGATAATTAAGCCAGTTGGTAAACAGCAGATTACCATGGCTGCGCCATGTCACCTTATACGGATTGTTTGGATCATCTTTGGCGTAGTAGTTTTCAGGTATCTGAGGCTCGATGCCTGCAGCGATATCACGGCGGTACTCATCGTCGATGGTGTTGGGGTCATACTCGGGGTGGCCTGTGACAAAGAACTGGCGACCATCTTTGGAGCCCACCAGATATAGCCCGGCGATTTCTGAATCAACTAACACTTCCAGCTCAGGATGGTTGTCAATCGCTGATACGCGAACTTCGGCATAACGACTATGGGGAGCAAAGAAATACTCATCAAAACCGCGTAACAGCGGATGCGCCTTGGCTGCCTGGCGAACCTGATGTTCATAGACGCCAGAAAGTTTCTCTTCACGCAGATGACGCAGTAAGTCATAGAAATGGTGCAGCGCAGCATGGGCAGCCCAGCACAGGAACATGGTGCTGGTCACGTGGCTGCGAGACCACTCCATGATTGTTTGCATCCGTTCCCAATAAAGCACTTCTTCAAAGGCGATCTGGCCGAGTGGGGCACCTGTGATGATAAAGCCGTCGTAGCAGTTGTCTTTAACTTCTTCGAAGCTGCGGTAAAAGGCATCGAGGTGTTCTTTCGGCGTGTTCTTGGAAGGGCGATCATCGATGCGTAGCAGCTCGACATCAATCTGTAGCGCACTGTTGGATAACAGGCGCAACAATTGCGTTTCTGTCTCAATCTTCTTTGGCATCAGGTTCAGAATCAGCACTCGAAGGGGGCGGATATCCTGATGCTCTGCTCGCGACGCAGGCATGATGAAAATATTCTCCTGACGAAGAATATTTGCCGCGGGTAGCGAGTCTGGAATTCTGATCGGCATACGCTGTTACCTATATCACCGTGTATATATTAGTTGTATGGGATACACCTTGCCCAAGCTGAACCGAGTCTATCCTAATCACGTTTAGCCGTCTAGAAGTCTTAGTGTCTATACATCCGCTGCTGACAAAGTTTTAACAGATCAGATCTGTCATTAGGTTGAAAGTTATTCGCTGTTAAACCGTTCTATCCTCATAACTGACTTGTTTTGAAAATTGAAGGATGTAGCAATCATGGGTGTGCAACAGTTATATACGCCGGTAGATAATGTGTGGAAACGGATCATGCAGATCGATGGCTTAGGGCCGCTGCTGCTGAGGCTTTACCTGGCACCTGTGATGATCCAGGCAGGCTGGAACAAGATCCAAGGTTTTGATGGTGTTGTTGAATGGTTTGGCAACAGTGACTGGGGTTTGGGATTACCGTTTCCTGCATTGATGGCGACGTTGGCGATAGGCGCAGAGTTTATCGGCGGTATTCTTTTGATCCCGGGCATTCTGGTTCGCTGGGTGAGTATTCCATTGATGGTCACCATGCTGGTCGCGGCGTTCTCGGTTCACTGGGAGAATGGCTGGTTAGCCATTGCAGACCCAAACAGCTGGTTGGCTGGCGAGCAGGTGGCTGAATCTGCGCGTAAGCTGAGTATCGCTAAAGAGATTCTGCAAGAGCACGGTAACTACGATTGGTTAACCTCCAGCGGCAGTTTTGTCGTGCTGAATAACGGTATTGAATTCGCGATAACCTACTTTGTGATGTTGTTGTCGTTGTTCTTTACGGGTGGTGGGCGTTATACCAGTGTGGATTATTGGGTTCATCGAAGTGTTATGAAGTCATAGCTTTTGGCTTTAATGTTAGGCGCCCAAATTTCAATGGCGATAAACGAATAAGGTTTATGGCGCCTAAGGCAAGGGGCTGTATGCGCAGCCCCTTGCCAATCCCCCGCACTCCCAAAGGCTCGTCATCTTCACTTCATCAACTTTGCCAAGCAGCAGAACTGACAAGCGTCCCTGCTTGCAGTTCTTAACGAGGGCGTCCATGCCCTCGTTTGCTCTCTCAGTTGTTTCCGTTCAGCGAGCCTGAAGGGAGACGAGTCCCGTAGCAGAGCCCGGCGCCAATTTTCCCCTTCTATGTGCCCGTAGCGGAGACAAAGGCAAACGTGAAACTGGGCATGGATGCCCAGTTTAGGCTCGTTAAACAGGGATGTTTATCGAGCTGTTAGTGCAGGTGAAGTCGGGAGCGAAGGATTAGCACATAGTTGGGGCGCGACAGGGTTGGTAGGGAGGCTACGCGCAGTGCCTCCCTGCCTTGGGCGCAGATGATTATCTTTGTATAAAAAGATGAATGCTGTGCGCCCGAAATCTTTCACTCAGATAGAGAAACACCGCACCCAGCTCCTTGCCTTGGGCTCAATCGGCTGACCTGCATCAGCAACGCGAAAGGCATGGTCTCGAATGTTTACTGTCTGAAAACTCGTACTGTAGTAGTGTACTTGCAGTATCCTGGCGTCTGGTCGTAAACGACTTTTAGAGTTAAAGCAGGGAAGGCCTCGAGTGAAATTAATTAGAGAATTGTTTCTGGTATTTATTCTTGTTCTGCTTGGCGTCTCGCCTGTTTACGCAGGTATAGATAAACCCAGCTGTGAATCCAGGCTATTGAATGTGTTTGGTGACTACCAAACCATTTTTAAATCGCAGCACTCTGCGGGCAGATTGAACTATGATGGCTTGGCTTCATTGCACGACATTTCAGCTATGAGGGGTCGCCTCAAAGATGATTTTGATGACTTAACAGAACAAGAAATTTTCGTGATTCTATCAGCAAGAATCTTTGGCGATGTATCTAGGGAAGTAGCACTGATCGAATCTAACGAAATAGAGGTTCTTTGCGAGGCTGATAGGCGAACGATTTTTATCACTTACCCTGAAGGAAAAGCTGAAGTCTACTTTAGCGAGAGTTTTCTGATAATCGGTAAATTCATTAGGTTAAACGCGGGCGGATTTAAGTCTTCTTAAGTGCTAGTTTTCTTTACTTAGTCCACTTGGCTCGCGGCACTAGGCCGCTAGTATGCGTCCGAAACTATTAGCTACGATTTGCTGCTGAAACATGAAAATAGCTTCCTCATCTCAATCTTCTCCCAGAGGGAGAAGAGGTTTGAAAGAACAAATCATGTTGCAATATCCATTAACTCGATAGGGAGTTTGCACTTAAATGTTATCAAAATGTAAGAGCTGGAAGTGTGCGTACGAAATCTCCGTGTCAGGTTTCACATCTTCCAAATAAGCCGGCTCAGAGAGTAGAGCCACTGTATGGGATCTGGTAACTTGGATGCACTTTTTATCAAGGCGTAACTATTCCGATGCAAGTTATCGATCTGCTAATCAATCGTTGCTCCCAGCCCCAATTGAAGGCCCCTGCGCCACAAGGGCAAGCTCTGGAAAACATCTTTCAGGCGGCTTTGCGAGTTCCGGATCATGGGCGTTTGCAGCCCTGGCGTTATCTGGTGGTTGAAGGTGAAGGACTGACACGTCTGGGTAAGATTTTTGCGGATGTTTCTGCTGCCGAGGGTGCGCCGGAAGATAAGGTGGCTCGTGCGGCGAAAATGCCTCTGCGGGCGCCGATGATTATTGTGGGGATTGCTTCGCCAAAAGAGCATCCCAATGTGCCACGTTCTGAGCAGGTGATATCGGCGGGCTGTGCCATGATGGCGATGCAACAGGCGGCCTATGCGCAGGACTTTGGCGGCATGTGGCGCTCCGGTGCGCTTTCTCACCATCCCAAAGTGCTTGAGGCATTGGGATTGGAGTCTCACGAAGAGATTGTTGGTTTTCTTTATCTGGGTACGACTGCTCAGGAACCACCCGCGGCCCCCATCCTACATAGTGACGATTTTTTCGCTAAGTTTTAAAAACCTAGTCTGAACAAAAAAGGACGCATTTTGCGTCCTTTTTTGTTTCTTAAGACTATTTCCTGCATCCAGGCTGAACGGGGTTACTTGTTCTTATTTGCCCAATCTTCTGCCAGCTTTTCATCGCGCGGGAACTTGAACTTAGCGACGGTTTCATCATCCAGCGGCAGCAGGTCTCCGCGATAGGTCATTGCCAGAATCAGCGCGATCTCTTTTTGGCGAGGTGATTGTTCATATTTGGCTTCCGCGACTTTAACCAAAGCCTGTTCGGCTCGGGCTAGCTCTTCCATCAATACCGGGCAATGGGTTGAATCCAGCACACACAACATGGTTTGTTCGTTCAGACTGGCGATACGCGACAGACAGCTTAGTAAATAGCTCTCGATTTCACATCCATGTTGAAACATCTGCATGGCACGGTTTTCCTCATCGGATTCCAATGCCTTGCGATAGGTGGTCATTAGCGCCTGACGTACTTCGGGGTCATTGCTGTCACCGTAACGAAGCATCATGTGATGGAACTTAGCGTACGCGCGCCAATGGGCCATGACTCCAAGCAGGTGTTCCGCTTGGGCATCGGTATGGGCGTAAGGTCGCAAAGTCGCGGTGATCAGGTTAATCGCTTGTTCGTTCTTGCCACGATCTAACAGCTCGGCATAGGCTGCGCCGTGGTCCAGATAACCGGTTAGTTCGGTCAGTTCATCGTCGTAGGTTTTCAGGTGTTGGTATTTGATCTCGCCCGCCGCAGGGGAAGCCAGCAGTTGCCAGTTAGGCACGGGTAACCCGGTTGGATCATTGGCGAATGCAGAAGAAGATATCAGTGCACAAAGGCTAAAAACGAAAGCGCGAAAGAACATATCCATAATCACTTGTTGGTGAAATCATTAATGTTTGTGTTTGTCAGCTTCTCACTAAAAACGACGAGGCTGGCAACCCTCAGGTACGTCTAAGCCACTACAAGGTAACAGAATTTGGGTTAAATAGTGGCTGAAAGATGCCGTAGCTTTTATCTTTAATGCTTACGTCAAAAGGGCAAAGAGGAAAATAACATGCTCAGAACGGTTTGGCTGGTGGGATTAGCGCTTTTAAGTACATTGGCAAGCGCAGCGCCATTGAACTTGGAAGATCTCACACGCGTGCAGCGCGTCGTCGAGCAAGCGGCATCACCTTCAGGCGATAATATTGCTTATGTGGTTGATGCCCCCCGTGAAATATATAAGGACAAAGATGGCTCGGCTTATCGTCGTCTTTATGTCACGGACAGCAGTGGCAAGGCGCGCCCGTTTGTGACTGGCAAGGTGAGTGTTAAGCGCATCAGCTGGTCCAATGATGGCAAAACCATCTACTTCCTGGCCAAACGGTTTGACCAAAAGCATGTGAGCTTATGGAAAATCCCTGTGGATGGTGGCGAAGCGCAGGTCGTGTATGCCCATAGCCGTAATATCAGTGAATATGATTTTTCCCCGGATGGTGAGACTCTGGTGTTTGTCTCCCGCGAAGCGAAACCAAAGAGCGACAAGAAGCTAAAAGAGAAAGGCTTCAAAGCGCAGGTTTACGAAGAGGAGCGTGAGCCCGGACGTTTGTGGAAGGTAGACCTGTCCCAGGAAAAGCCTGAAGCAGAGATGCTGGAGCGCAAAGACAATGTGTTGTTCGCCAAATTCAGCCCGGATGGCAGCAAATTACTGTTGAAAGTCTCTGCCAGTTCCGGCATTGATGACATCCTGATGAAAAGCGCGCTTCATATCGCTGATACCAACGGTAAGACACTGGCCACAGTGAAACATGAAGGCAAGTTGAGTCGCGCAGAGTGGTCACCTTCAAGTGAGCACGTCTTGTTTATCGGTGCAGCGGATATTCACGATCCTGCGGATGGTCGCCTTTACCTGGTACCAGCTACGGGGGGCAAATATACAGAGCTGTTGCCCGACTATATGGGCCACGTAAAAGCGATCGGTTGGCTTAATGACAAACAGGCGCTCTATGTGGGTCATGAAGGTGAAGAATCTACACTGGGCATGGTCAACATTGACAGCAAACGCCAAAGCACACTGATCCCAACCGGCGAAGCGATTCTTCGCAGCCTCAGTGTCGGCGATGATGACCATATCAGCCTGTTGGCAGAAACCCCGCAACATCCCATTGAGCTCTACCATGTCGCAGGTGTTGGCAAACCTCTGCAGCGCCTGTCTGTGAGCAACCCATGGTTGGAAGAAGCCGAGCTTGCTGAGCAGAAAGTCTTCAAATACAACGCCCGTGATGGCCTCGAGCTGGGTGGTGTCCTCGTGCTGCCCCTTAACTACCAGGAAGGTAAGCGCTATCCACTGATCATGTTTGTGCATGGTGGCCCTGAAGCCCATATCTCTAACGGTTGGGTTAACCGTTACTCAAACCCTGCTCAGGTGGCTGCGGCGCAGGGCTATATCAGTTACTTTCCGAACTACCGTGGTAGCACAGGCAAGGGCGTGAAGTTCACCATGATGGGTCAGAATGACTATGCCGGTAAAGAGTTTGACGACCTGGTGGATGCCAAAGATGCGTTGGTGAAAGCGGGTTTGGTTGATACCAAGAAAGTGGGGATCACCGGCGGTAGTTACGGTGGTTACGCTTCTGCCTGGGGCGCGACCGCGTTGTCAGAGCACTTCGCAGCGAGTGTTATGTTTGTGGGGGTGTCTGACCTTATCTCTAAATTCGGTACTACAGATATCCCGAATGAGATGTACCTGGTACACGCCCGTGCGTGGCCTTGGGAGCATTGGCAGGATATGCTCGAGCGCAGTCCTGTTTATCACGCCCAGAAACACAAAACACCTCTGCTGATCATGCATGGTAAAGAAGATCCTCGAGTGCATCCTGCTCAGTCGTTGGAGCTTTACCGATACCTTAAAACATTGGGTCAGGCGCCAGTGCGTTTGGTTTGGTATCCGGGTGAAGGCCACGGCAACCGCAAAGTCGCTGCTCAGTATGACTACAGTCTGCGTTTGATGCGCTGGATGGATCATTACCTGAAGGGCGATGGTAAAGGCATTCCTCCGCATGATTTGGACCATGAAGAAAAGATGAAAGAGGCTGAATAATCGGCTGAAAGCCTCAGCATTGAACTGATACAAACCCCGGTCACTGTTATAGTGCTGGGGTTTGTTTTATCTGCTGAGCAGAGTGATGGAGAACAGATTTGAAACAGATTTGGGTGGATGCTGACGCTTGCCCTAAACCAATTAAAGAGATTTTGTATCGCGCGGCTGAAAGGGTACAGATCCCGCTGTTGCTGGTGGCGAACCAGTATCTGCAAACGCCACCATCGAAGGTGATACGGGCAATCCAGGTGACCTCTGGTTTCGATGTGGCTGACAACTATATTGTTGAAAAGCTGGAACCGGGCGATTTGGTGATCACCGCGGATATTCCATTGGCGGCGGAAGTGATCGAAAAAGGTGGTAATGCCATTAATCCGCGTGGCGAGCGTTATACCGAGAACAATATTCGGCAACGTCTGAATATGCGGGACTTTATGGACCAGATGCGCAGTTCTGGAGTGCAAACGGGTGGGCCGCCACCGCTGAGTCAGTCAGACCGCCAGCATTTTGCCAACTCGCTGGACACACTGCTGCGCCAGCTCCTCAACCGATAGTTGGAATAGTCGATAAACTCACTCCATGTTGGACGACTAAATAATATAGATAACAAAAAATAAAAAGGAACCGCTATGCCATTTGTGACACCACTTGCCGAAGATGCCAATGATGAAGTGAAAGCCCTGGCTGAGTTCTTCAATGAAACACTGGGATTCTGTCCCAACAGCGTGCTTACCATGCAGCGCCGTCCGGCGATCGCTAAAGCCTTTATTCAACTGAATATGGCAGTGATGGAAAACCAGGGCAGGGTGACTAGTGCGCTGAAACGCTTGATCGCTTATGTTTCCAGTCAGGCAACCGGTTGCCGATATTGCCAGGCGCATACTATTCGAGCTGCAGAGCGATATGGTGCAGAGCAGGCTCAGTTGGAAAATGTTTGGGAATACCGTACTCATCCCGCTTTTAGCGACGCAGAGCGCGCTGCTCTTGATCTGGCCGTTGCTGCATCAGCGGTGCCAAACGCTGTCGATGAAGAGATCCAAACACGTATGAAAGCGCATTGGGATGAAGCTGAGATCGTCGAGATCATGGGGGTAATTGCACTATTTGGCTACCTTAACCGCTGGAACGACAGCATGGCGACCACGCTGGAAGAGGGCGCTATCGCCTCGGGTGAGCAGCTGTTGGTGGTTGACGGTTGGAACAAAGGAAAACATCTCTGATGTCTGTGCCTGCCTCGCTATTGCTGCAACAGGGGCCGATGCTGAAAACGTTGGCCAAAATTGCGTGGCGCAGTCTGTTTGATAGTCAGCGGCCTAAAGCGAATCCGGAGCAATGGCCGCGTATTGAGCGTGTATTGCCGCCGCCCAGCGATAGCCTGATAGCGCATTACTGCAAATGGTGTGGTGCCAGTGAAGAACAGTATCAGCAAACGATCCCACCCCATTTGTTTACACAGTTTGCCCTGCCGAGTTTGTTGCCGATTCTGGAACAAAGTCGTTATCGGCTGCACAGGGTGATTAATCGTGGCTGCACTATGCGGGTATTTGCTGATATCCCCCGCGGACAGGCACTGTTTGTAACTTCAGAGGTAGCAGAGGTTGATGACGACGGCTATCGCGCCAAGCTCAGCTGCAGGCTGACGATTGGTTATCAGGGCCAGGCCAAAGCCGTTGAAGTCGAGTTGCAGTTGTTGTTTCTGCTTAAGCGCCGTAACAAAAACAAGCAAACCGATAGTCGTAAGTCAGTTGAAGCGCTGGAAGCGGTTCATTTCAAGGACCTTGGCCAGTGGTCAGCTTCATCGAATGATGGTTGGCAATTTGGTCTGCTGACGGGCGACCTTAACCCGATTCACTGGATTGAAGCTGTCGCTAAGCGCTCACCACTGAAAGGCAAAGTGCTGCATGGTTTTGGCTCTTTTGTCAGAAGTTTCGAGTTAATCCAATCGGCCACAGGTAAATCGATCGAACGGATCTCGGCGAGCTTTGAACGTCCTGTGCCACTTCCGAGTGAGGTTCTGCTACTCGCATTGGACGCTGATGTCGAGGATGTAACAGGCTCGCAACAGCTAGGCGAGCATCAATATCAACTGACTGACGTTGCAGGCAATGCATTGGTGGCGGGTGAGGTCAGCTTATAGCTGCATGAATTACAAAAAAAAGCCGGGGAATTCCCCGGCTTTTTTGAGCAGATTGCGATTACTGTTAGCTGCGAGCTTTGCGGCGTAAACCCATCACCAGAAGGCCTAGCCCAAATAGACCCAGCGTGACCGGTTCGTTCACATCTACTGTGGGTGGATTAAACAGGAAGTTATGGAACTCGCGGCCACCCGTGTATGACCTGGCGGCAACCGCACCATCAAATACCGCGCCGCCAGTGATATCGGCAAAGGTCGCCAAGACTGAACCAAACATCGCCAGGTTGTTAAAGTCGATTGCCTCGGCTTCGTAGAAATTCCAAAGAATATTCTCTGCGCCTATATCTTGATGGTGAAAACCATCAACCAGATTTACGCCACCAGCGGCTGTGATATCTACCCCGGATAGGTTGATGATGACAGTGTCTGCATTACCGGAATCAAGACGCAGGCTAGTGTTTTGAGCAAACACCTCTGTCGCAGCCACATCGAAAACTGCGACGGCATCGTTACCTGTATACGTTAACGTGCTACTGAAGGCGTCATAGAAGCCGTTTGCTGACATGTTTGAATAAGAAAAACTGGTGTCGATCAGCTCGTTGACTACGCCGGTGATACTTAATGTTGGATCATGGCGAATGGTACCACCACCATTCATATTCACGTTACCAACGTTCAATGCGGAGCCGTAGACGAGATTACCATTTTGGATATTGAGGTTGGAGGCGTTGATATCGCCAACCACTGATAAAGAGTCTTCACCACTTGGTGCGCGTGAACCAAAGTCTGCGGCATAACCGCCAGCGTTCAGGTCGCCACCGATGAAGGTTTTGCCTTCTACATCGCCGCCTTGGAAGTTGTAGTTCTCTAGCAGTATCAGATTGTAGTCAGATAGTGGCATAGCTTGTGCGTTGATAGAGAATCCGAATACAAGCGCGGCACCTAAATGTTTAAAATACGAAGGCATCATCTTTCCTTAGAAGAAGAATCGGAATTTTACTGCTTGGGCTTTAGCAATAATCAAGCCTAAGCTGCAAACCCTTTGTAGGCGGGAATTATAGAAGGTGGGTTAATAAAATGAAAAAATATTTGTAAGTAATCTCGACAGCTTAAACCTTATGATAAGCAGGGGATAAGGTGGAGTTTAAGATGTTTTATGTCATTTTTTGGTGCAACAGCGTGAATATCAGAGGTTAATGTCAAATTTAGTTAGCTCTCATCAGGGTGGTCGAGAGAAACTTTTTCAACTCTGACTGCTGTGTTTGCTTCTTGCCATCCCCGCGTGTCATTAATCATCTGCTCTACCATCTCTGCGCCACCAATCTCCTTGCCTATCTCTCTGGCATTGTCGATAACGACCAAGCGATGGTCGCGCTCGATAATTTCAAAAGGCGTTGAGATGATTTCGTTGTCTCGGTAGCCGCCGGAATTAAAGAAAAAGACTCTGTATTTGAACATGACACTCTTCTCTGGGGGCTTGGCTACTCAGCAGTATGCGCCTGCCACACCGACGGCCCTAACTGCATCTCGGTAAACTCTGCTTTAAATGAGGAGTTCAGTGGGCTGCAGGCATACAATCCGAAGCGCACTGGGGTTGAGGTCGCCATCGGTGGGGCGCACCTGCCCATCTGTGGGGTGGTCTCGCCTAGTTTATGCAGGTGAAAGATCCGCATCTGCTTAAAGTTAACACCGTCTAACGATGATTCGATAAGGAAGTCAGGCCCTCTGCGGCTAAGCCGATACCATATGGCGTCGGGGAGTTCGATGTCTGTGGTGGCCCAGTCTGAGTAACCCAAATTAGTAACCACACTGCCCAGTCGAGAAAAGTGGTCGTTCTCATATTCGATAGAAGCCTTGAACCAGTTGTCACTGTCGAGATAAACCAACACGCCGCACTGGTCGAATTGTGCCTGGTATTGGAAGGCAACCTTAACTGTAAAACTGAAATTCTCGCTGGTTTCCAGCAACAGACCCGGTGCGTTGTCGTTTCTGAAACCATAGTAGGAGCGCTGCCAGAAATCGGTCTCAGGATCGGTGACAATCACAACGCGGTCCTGGTTCACCTCATGGTTTTTCGGTTCAAATATCCAATCTGCCTGCGTGAAATCTGTCATCCCAAAAACTCCCTCATTTAATTGCTTGAGATACCTACGTATGGTTTAACTCACACCCACCACTTTACTGCGTCGTTCCATCAGCACCACATCGCGCCACTTTCCATTCATTTGGCCGAGTTTCTCTCGCACACCAAGTTGTTTAAAACCGTTTTTGTGATGAATCGCGATGCTGGCTTGGTTTTCAGGAAAAATACCCGCTTGCAGCGTCCATATGCCATGCTGCTCCGATGCCGCTACCAACTCGGCCAACAATTGCATACCGATCCCACGGCCACCATAACTGGAATCAATATAAATGCTGACTTCGGCCACCCCAGCATAGACGCTGCGACTGGAAACTGGAGAGAGGGCTGCCCAACCCACAATTGCGCCATCAATCTCTGCTATCAGTCTGCAGTCAGGCCGTAAGCCGTTATCCCACTCTTGCCAGGTTTTTGCTTTGGTTTGAAAAGTGGCGTTTCCGGTGGCGATACCCTGGGCGTAGATGGCCTGAACTCTGGGAAAATCATCAGGAGAGAAGCTGCGTATCTTCAACATAGATATCGGTGCTCAGTCGTTGGTCAGAGAATGGTACAAAAAAGGCGTCCCTTGGGACGCCTGATACTCAGCCGATTGTGCTTAGTAGTTTGCGCTTCTTGGTGTGCGCGGGAAGGCGATAACGTCGCGGACGTTGCCCATGCCGGTCACATACGCCACCAGGCGTTCGAAGCCCAGACCGAAACCTGCGTGAGGCACGGTGCCATAACGGCGCAGGTCGCGATACCAGCTGTAATCTTCTGGATTCTGGTCTTCCATCTCGTTGATGCGGGCATCCAGAACATCCAGGCGCTCTTCACGCTGGCTGCCACCGATGATCTCACCAATGCCTGGGGCCAGAACATCCATCGCCGCCACAGTTTTGCCGTCGTCGTTCAGACGCATATAGAAGGCTTTAATCTCCTTCGGATAGTTCTTCACGATCACAGGGGCGTTGAAGTGCTCTTCTGCCAGATAACGCTCGTGCTCAGACGACATATCGATACCCCAGGAAACTGGGAATTCGAACTTCTTGCCGCAGTTTTCCAGGATCTCGATGGCGTCGGTGTAGTCAACCTGCACGAAGTCGGCTTCTGCCAGTTTGGTCAGGCGCTCAACGGTGCCTTTGCTGATGCGCTGGTCGAAGAAGTTAAGATCATCCATACGCTCTTCCAGTACAGCTTTAAACACGTACTTGAGCATGTCTTCGGACAGTTTGGCGACATCATCCAGATCAGCAAATGCAACTTCTGGTTCAACCATCCAGAACTCCGCCAGGTGACGGCTGGTGTTTGAGTTTTCTGCGCGGAACGTTGGGCCAAAGGTGTATACCTTAGACATGGCACACGCATAGGTTTCCGCGTTCAACTGGCCAGATACGGTCAGGAAAGCTTCTTTACCGAAGAAGTCCTGGTCGTAGTCCACATCACCTTTGTCTGTGCGCGGCAGGTTTTCCATATCCAGTGTAGATACGCGGAACATTTCACCCGCACCTTCACAGTCAGAAGCCGTGATAATCGGTGTCGCGATCCAGTTGTAACCGTTTTCGTGGAAGAAGCGATGAATCGCTTGAGCCAGACAGTTGCGAACACGGGTAACTGCACCCATTACGTTGGTACGAGGACGCAGATGTGCGTGCTCACGCAGATACTCGATGCTGTGACGCTTCGCTGCCATTGGGTAGCTATCAGGATCTTCAACCCAACCCAGTACTTCAACACCGGTGGCGTTCAGTTCGAAATCCTGGCCTTTGGCCGGAGACTCAACCACTTCGCCGGTGATCGCCAAACTGCAGCCCGCAGTCAGCTTAAGTACTTGCTCTTCATAATTGTCCAAATTATTGGGCACTACCGCCTGAAGCGTGTCGAAGCATGAACCATCATGCAGGGCGATAAATGAGATGCCAGCCTTGGAATCGCGGCGGGTACGAACCCAGCCTTTTACAACGATTTCTGAGCCGACCGGAAATTTGCCTTTAAGGACATCTACGATGGACGCGTGCGCCATTGAACAGGTACTCCAGTGTTGTCAGCGTTTTAAATTTTTTCGAACGCACTATGTTACCTAGGTGGGATCACAACTCAAGAGGTTTCATGCGTAGGAGAGGGCTTTATTGCGGCTGGGCAAGATATTGGGCCTAGTTTTCGCAACTTCAGCGGAGATTCGGGACGTTTTTCCGATTCCATGATATCAATATCCCCAGACAAGGTTCGTAAAGTGAGGATGTCTACTTGCCTGAAAAACTGCTACGAATTGCCATTCTGGATGCAGACCACCTCTACCCGGAATTGGTCGACATCTACCAGAGTTATGGCCGCATGTTTGAACAGCTGTTTGCTGCTGTTTTAGAAAGAACGCCACAACTGTTCGGCGAAGACTTTATCCTGCAAACCCAGCGCTTTGATGTAGTTAGTGGCGTTTACCCTGAATCACTGGATTGCTTTGACGGTGTGTTGGTCACTGGCAGCAAGGCTGATGCATTCTCAGACGAAGCCTGGGTTCAGCAACTTCGAGACTATGCTGTTGATTTGCTGGAAGCCAAAATACCGACCGCAGGGATCTGTTTTGGCCATCAATTACTGGCACTCGTGGCAGGAGGTAAAGTTGATAGAGCGGCAAACGGCTGGGGCGTGGGTATTAATCATTATCAGGTGCCGAAAGCAGCCGCTGGTTGGCTGGCTGAATTAGGCTTTTCTCCTGCCAAACGTGAGCAAACGGACCTGGTGTTAATTGCCAGCCACCAAGATCAGGTCCTCGCGCTGCCAGCTAATGCCCAGCTATTGGCTGGCAATGCGTTTTGCCCCAATGCCGGGTTTAGAATCGAAAACCATCTGCTCAGTTTTCAAGGCCATCCAGAATTTACCGGTGACTACCTCAAGGCGTTGATGACATTGCGCCGAGAACGGGTAGGTGAGGCCAACTATCAAAAAGCATGTGCCTCGGTGGGAGCACCACATCATGGGCATGACATTGGTCAATTGATGCTCAAATTCTTTGCTGCTTCAAAGTCATAACCAAAAATTTTATGAACTTTGTTAGAAAGGTCATCGTATCGGTTGTCTAACACCATGTAATATGTCGCGGATTTTGTTTACTGGTGTGTTAGAAGTTTTTCGTGGAAACAGAAGCTAAGCCATTCAAGGAAAGACGCAAAGGCCCGGACATTTGGGCAAGAATGGTCGGTTGGTTATCACTAGCCGGCTGGTTGACCTTTATTGCCGTTCTGGTGATGGTTCAGTACGCCCGACCGGAAATGAATACAGGCCTGGTGCGTTATCACGGCATAGAAGTCCGAGAAGAGTGGCTGCCAAGGCTTAGCGATATGATCTTCATATCCCTGTGGTTCTGCTGCGGTCTCAGCCTGTTCTCCATGATGTTTAACCGCAAGCGAATGCGCCGGAAAACAGACACCAACTTGTTCAACCTGATATTACTTGGCCTTCTCTCAGTAGTTGGTGTGCTTCTAATGTTTCCTGTGGTGACAAGCGTAAGTTAGATGGTATTGACCATCGGTTTGTTTCCACCGTATGAAAGGAACCAGCACTGGTTATAAAGGTCTATTCTACCGAGCGTTAACAACAGACTAATCGGGCGCAGAACCCGGTAGTCGAGGAGGCGGTATGGGTGAGCAGCGTAACAAAGGCAATGTCGTGCTGATTTACGACGGTGACTGTCCTGTTTGTCGTCGTTACTCTCAAGCGGTCCAAGTCTCACGCCAGTTTGGCGGACTTACAACCTTATCTGCCCGCGATCCCGATCCCCTTGTTGATTATGTGTTAGCCCAAGGCTATGACCTGGATGAAGGCATGGTGGTGATGCTGGATGACAACATCTATCACGGTGCGGACGCACTTAATATCATGGCCATGATTGGCTCTAAAAGCGGCTTTTTCAACCGACTCAATTACATCCTATTCAGCTCTAAGTTTATGGCCCGATTCTGTTACCCAGCGATGCGGGCAGGGCGCAACCTGCTACTGAAACTTCTGGGTGTTCGCAAGCTGGCAGAAAGCCGCGGCGATAATCTTTCTGAAAATTAGAGTGCCTATAAGTCTTCACTTAGTGCCAATTGGCTTCCTGTTCACGCCGCTCAAATACCACTGCTTTATCCTCAGCTATCAGTTGCCTGATCCGCCATGGCCGACCACTTTCGTCCAGCTCTACCAATCCGATGCCACTGGCATTTAACAACCTTCGACCAGAGGGCGCACCCACAGGTTTACGCGGGGTAATGCGCATCTGTCTGCGGCTGGTAAACCAGTTCAAAGGGGAGGTAGGGGCATATAGCCAGCGATTAAGCCGGTCCAGCTTATCGATAAGGGATTCCGGGAAAGTATTGAGCAGGCCACTGCTGCAGATCTGCCAGATCTCCGGGCCACCGCTGCGCCCCCTCAGCTCAACATCGTAGACAAAGGAGTAGTGAACATCGCCCGACAGCACCACAAAATGCTGTGGCGTTTTACGGTGCCTAAATACGTTCAGGATGCCGTTTGAGGTTCCTGGATGGGCCATCCAGTTTTCGGCATCCACTAACAGAGGTTTTCCAAAAAAGGTGAAAATACGTTGGATCACTTCAATCAGCTTCACCCCAAAAATAGGCGCAGCAGAAACCAGCAATACCGCATTTTTGCCCCGCAACTGACGTTGCAGATCGGTCAACGCCTCCCAGTCTATAAGTCCTGAGGGCTTAACTTCAGAGCTTTCCGAGCGCCAACGCCGGGTGCGGGTATCCAGTGCCACCAAAGGCGGCTCTGTCGGCCACTGAAAATCCCAGCCCTCAAACTCCAGAACGGTTTCAACTAACTCATCGTGGTTGGCGCCGCCAGGATCGGCCAAGCCAGCCTGTACCTGTGCCAATAATTCTTCGGAAAACGCCTCAGGCAGATTGCCCCAGGCTTGATTCAACAGATAGGCGATCAAACCGTTGCCGATCATGCGGCGCGAAAACGGATGGTTGTAGACCGCTTCCTCCCACTCTCGGTTCAGGTTCCAGTCGTCTGAGATATCATGATCGTCGAAGATCATGGCCGTCGGCAGGTGGGCAAACACGCGGCTGACGCGTTCGAGTTCTGATGCAAAGGCTTCTATGGTTGCCAGTTCATCCTGATAGGCCTGTTTTAGCTCGGGGCTGAAATTGTTGGGTGCCGCCAGCGTGACTAATTTCCAGGGCGTCGGTGACCATACCAACAGATACATCATCAGATATTCAGACAGACTGATCAGGTGATTGTGGGCATTGTCGCTGGTAAATATCGGCTTCTTCACACCACCAAACAGCATCTCTAGCAGACTGCGGTTTCTCGTGGTGGCCGGTAGCAGCTTGTTGCGCTGATAATAACTGCAGGGGTGGCTGACTAACGCGGCGTCATCTTCAACGCCTTCCAGCTCAAGACGCTCCATCGACTCACAAGGCATCTCCAGAGCGTTTCTGAGCTGGTGAATGGCGTGCAACAGCGGCCCCGCCACATCATCGGCATAAATCTGATCGCCAGACATCATCAACAGTGCCGGCCAGGCGACAGCTGATTCATCGTTATTTTTCTTTAGCGACTGTTTTTCGGGTGGTGCTTGTTCTGCTGTTTCTGACTCAGCTTCCAGATAACGACTCAGCAAAGCATCGGCCGCCACCAAGCCGTCGAAACCGTCATGGTGTGGCTTGCGGCAGGAGCCATGAAGCAGTGAATCAATGGTATTGGACAGCTGAAAGCCGGGTGTGGATTTGCCTGGATAACAGAGGTGAGGCACACAGTCCGTCAGTAACGAGGCGCTATCACTGTTTGCTGAATCCTCGACCGCTGGTGCAGCCCATTTAAACTCGATGTTGTAACCGATCCATTCATCCTTTGGCAGCGGGTTTTCAACGGTTAAATCGATCAGCAGGTAATGCAACTTGGGGGACGCGGTAACTACCGTTAGGCTCGGTAAATCCGGTGTTAGGGTATAGCTCTGCGTGGCGTGAGACGTTGGCAAAATTGTCAGCGTCAGTGATTCGGGCTTGTCGCAGACGACAAGCCACAATACCAAACGCTCAGACTCAGCGCGTCGTAATATCGGGCCCGCTAATATTTTTGAAATATGAGTCTGATTTGAAATATGAGCTTGGTGCGAAACATGAGTCCGGTTAGAAACACCACTCTCTTCGGAAGTAGTCGAATCGATAGAAACGGTCGTTGCTTCAGAGGCTTGTGTCGCAGACAAAAGAGGCTTCCCAAAAAGTCATCGCTATGAATAACTTAGTGGCATAGCCTCAATTTGGTCAATCTATCCGCAGCCAGATAACTGTAACAAAACCTATGAGGCTGTGTTTTTCTTGGCGAACAGGAAGCGCATTGCCAGCCACCATGCAAGCAACACAAACAGCGTCAGGCCAAATGCCCAGGCAGGTACAGACTCCAGAGTTTTGGCGCTGAATTTTTTCACGATCCGCCAGATCTTCTCCAACCGATCGTGGTTGATCACAATGATGGTTAACACAATGGCGATACAGCCAAGGTAGGCATACAGCGAGTTAAACAGTTGCCGCTTAAGCAGGGTAAGGAATAGCGCATAGGCGCTTAGGGCCATCATAACACCGCCGACTAAATCCAACACCAGATGCTGTTTCACTAATACGGTCGAAGCAATAATCAGGCAGGGTATCGGCAGCATCTGCCAGAAGAAGGTGCGGTGATGCCGCGCAAACACCAGAAACGCAAACAGATTCAGCGATACATGCAAACTGGGGAAGTTGTTGTACTTAGTGTCATTCTCTTGCTGGAACCGGGTGAGTGTCGACAGGCCATCGGTACCCATGGCAATGGTTTTATCCATCGCAACCGGAAACAGTTTAAAAATGGCGAAACTGATAGTCAGAATCAGGAAAAAGCAGGCGGTTCCCCAGTAAAACTCTGCCTTTTTCTTCAGAGTAAAACAGGGTGAAAAAACAAACAGATACCCGAGCATATAAAAGATGATGAATAACGGGATCTGCGGCAGCCATTGGTCCAGCGGCGTGGCAAAGTCATAAATGACCGTGCCTGCTGCGTGTTTTTTAGCCCAGAAATAGCCCATCTCGAAATAGATGAACATCAAAATGGCGGTCAAAAACCTCAACCAGATCGGTGGTGCATCGTTGGTTTCCACTGTGTTTGTGGGTAATGGGGACTGAGGTGCAGAAGCTGCGTCATTCATGAGGTTTGATTATGTCTTGATGCAAAAACAACGAATGTCTGGGCGCAAGTTAGGGCAAATGGATCTTTATCTCAATGCCGCTGTTCGCAAAATGCCAACTGTGTCCTTCGCTATCAGCAAACTGTGTTGTTCTGAAAAAAAACGGCCTGGTTTTTACAAAACCATCCCCACGTGCACCAGATGCACTGGAACGCTTTTATTTCGAATGACTCTGGCAAGTTAGGTTGAACGAGTTCACTTAGCACTAAAAACAGGTGAATAGAGTCTCAACAGCTGAGCGGTGGATAATAGACATATCGCAATGTGCTAGCGGAACTTCGTAGTTAAGATAGCGAAGCTGAGCTTTCACACAGAGAAGTGGTATGTATCGATTGTTTTTGGCTGGAATCGTCGTTTGTTGCTTTGGTACCTGTGCCGCAGAGGAGGATAAGGAAACCCCTTCTAAGATGGTCCAGGTGCTGGTCAGTCAAGCTGATAGCTATACAGCGGCTTATCGTCAGTATCAGTCTTTACAAGGCATGCTTTTAACAACGAAAGGCGGCGTGCAGTTTGCCGAGCAAAGTTCTTTTCCCGATGTTAGCCAGTCCCAGTGGTTGTCTATTGGTAAAACTCTCAGACAGCGTGCGATTGCAGAATCCTCTGCCTTTGATGCGGTTTTACTGCTGTATCTGAAACAGTTCAATCAAAAGCCTCTTCCAGAATACTGTCAAATTTCAGCTCGGTGGTTGGCAGCGGCAACCAGCCAAGAGCTGAGCTCGGAACAGTCGCAACAGTTGTCAGAGTTGATGACGCTATTAAAGCACTGTCGCCAGCAACAGCCTTTCCATGCACTGCGCTATGCGGCCGAAGCAAGACTGTTGGTGGAAGCGTACGTTAGATACGGTCAGTCTGAGCTGGCAGTCGAGGTGCTGAAAAAAGCATTTGCCAGGTTAGAACAACTGCAAGGAGATGATCGCGAGCGCTTGGCTTTTCTACTTAGCCATAAAGGTTTAGACCAGAGCCTTGCGGCCATAAGTTTGAAGCTGGCGGCGCAGCTTGAACCAGCGGAACTGAGGGTTGAGGTAGTCCGCAGGATGCAGGAGCTGCCGCAGTTTCAGAATCAATTACCTGAGCTTACGGGAATGGTTGGTGCGCCTGAACGGTACACATGGAAGTGGGGCTTGTGGGCAAAAGATATGGCCGAAAAAGGGCTCCTGCATCTGGTAGAGCCTGGACCGACTTTGATACTGGCGCAGCCCGAGCTGAATGAGCAGCACCGTAATCACATCAATAGCATACTTGCATTAGGGAACTTAATTGCCGGTAACCCGCAGGCGTCTTTAGATGCCTACAGACTAGTTGTTCCCGTCAGTACCTACGAGCAGCAAGAGTTGTTGCTTGAGTTAGCCGAGCATGATGTCAGCGGTGTTTACGTTAAGTATGTTATGCAATTCCTTAGCAACGAGCCTCAGCCGATTGACAGAGCATATTCTCTGTTCAGCTTCGCAAGACGATACCTTAAGGCAGGGCGGTACGAGCTTGCAGCCGAGATGTATAACCAAGGGTTGGATATCATGTTTGAAGCCAATTATCACAAAATGGCTGAATGTGGCTGGGAGATTGTAGATGCATTGCTTAGCGAGGGCTTGATCGAACAAGCAGAGCGCATTAGTCAGCGCTTCAACTCTGAGGCTATCTTCTTAGGTGGCGTTGGCGAGCCGCATTATGTTGCCCTGGAAAAAGAGAGCGAGTTTGCAGTTGCTTACGCTCGGATGGGGGATTTCCACAAATCCCAGCTGCTGCTGTTATCGGCTAAGAAAGCTGGGATGAGCAATGCAAATAATGCCCTTGAGCTTATCGATATCTATGCTGATGCCAATGATTTTGTGAAGGCTGAGCGTGTGGCAGCCTGGGTTGATTTCTACCCAGAGCGGCATATGCAGGCGTGGTTACGTGTGGCGAATGGCTATACGCGACATGGTGATTTCGAAAAAGCCAAAGCTCGCCTGGACTATGTTCTGGGTCTGCTCAAGCACACCCGGAATAGACCAAGCATGCTATTCAATGATCTTGCCAAGGGTTATGCTGCTATTGCCTTGCTTCCACCTGAACTACTGAAGATGGCTGAAAGTCGGAAATCCAACAGTTCATTGGTCGAAATAGCTAAAGTTTATGCAGAGGCCGGATTAATCAACTTGGCTTTGCTGGCAATTTGTCATATCGATAATTTGGATGATCAACTCTATGTACTGAGTTGGCTTGAATTTACCAATGGCACTGAGCTGCCATTGGACGAGATCGGCAAAGCGCAATTGGCTAAGATAGTCCAGCAGCACTTTCCTCTTGATGAGTCATGGCATCAACTAGAGCAACAGGTGAATGTTGCGGTTTTGAAAGGAACTCTGGCACAACATCAGCCTCGATGAATCAGCCTTCAACACGAACTATAACGAAGGATATATGGCTAGTTCGCGCTGGTGGTTAAGGGACTTCCTAAAAGGCGGCTCGTGGCACTGCGGTGGCAGTGCCAGTGAAAGGTGTCTCCAAAAATTTAGTAGATTTTCGTTCCGCAATGGATACTTTCCAAACGGTAACCTACGTAAAAAGCACTCAAATTTAAGTCACAAGCTGTGGGGGGCTCCACACACGATCGCTTTAAACCTGGAAACTCCAGTCTTCCGAGCTCATCCGAGTGGAAAACATTTAGAGTACCCTGATAACGATTCTCCCAACTATCTATACACGTCGCATGTACTTGAACATCTCGGCCATCAATTAGGCTCAGCGGATAAGCAGGGGCAAGCTTCAAGAAAAGGAATCCGAAGAACCAAGTTATGAATATAATTCCCAAGTAGACAAAGGGCAGCAGCAACTTCGCTTCGCCTTTTTCTGTCCACTGCCGTCTAATTCTTTCGCTCATCTTTGGACTACTAGAGATCATCGTTACCAAGACAACAACCCCCACAAATACAAATCCAGCAGAAAGAACCTTGCAAAGCTCTACGTATGAGTCACTGGGTGAAAACGGTTCACTAGCGTTCCAAAGAATGAGCAAAAGCATCAAGAAGTAAACTGTGATGATAGTAACCAAGCTCTTAGGCAAAATATCCTCAGACTCATGATCTAACCTGCTGGTTAACATCGTGTTTTAGATAGTACATTGCAAGTGTGATTGTTCTCGATTATGGCAGAGCTCTTCAAAGCGTCTTCATTAAATTAGCCGAAGTCACCAACTAACGAACGTCGGCTGTTTAGGACTGCGCGCCTAGATAGTTGGTAATAACATTGCCCGAAATTGGCACAACACTGCCAGTGAGCACCGTCGTAAAGCGCGTTCATGGTCATGTAGTCTGGTGTTGCGCGACGCCAAGTTGCTTAAACCAAGCCGGTCGTTAACAGTTCGTCACTGAACAGGTTGAGCTAACTTCAGCCAGTGCGCTGACTTTGCGGAGTCACGCGGGAATGGGTAGTCGCGGATCCAATCCGGATAGTCTTCGACGGTTACAATGCCGGTGATGCCCGCACGGTATATCTGAGCAATTATGCCAGCCAGACCAAAACGTTCCGAAGATTCTTCTTTTGCAGCTAGTTCATAATTCAGAATTGCGGTGTCCAGATACATCTGTTCTGCTTCCGCAAGATCATGCATCGTTTGCGAACAGGCTTTGAGTTGGTAGCCGGTAATACAAGGGATCACCTGAGTATTTACCGCATTAAAATAGGTAAAACAGGCAATCAACCAGCCTGAATTGCACGACGTTGCAAAGTATTCCCGCGCCCTTTGTTCCGTCGGTGATTCGGTCGAAGCGATGGTAGTCAGCATGTAGGTCGCTTCATCGGAGATAGTCTTACCGTAAAAGAACTCATACTGAGTGATCATTGCGTAGAACAAACCCACCAAATGGCCTTGTTGGTTGGTCAGTTCCATCTTTTCGAACTCAGCCAGATCGGCCTGAAATTTTGCTCGATTGAAGTTATCAATCACAAAGCTGCGGTAGTACTCGTAATAATGTTCAGATCCGCTGCTCAAAGTGTCAATCATCGCCATGTCTGCTTTGGATAGGAACGCAAGCTTGGCCGCAGCATCAGGTTGTGCAGTATAGGTCGTAAAGTTTTTATGTGGATCGGTCAGCGTTTCAGCCTGTAAGAAGGTCGATGTCCACAGCAAACTCATCAGCCAAAGAGCCCAACCTCGATTCATTCTCATCACCTTACTTCCTACATCTTGTCCTGCATCCAAAAGCGTTGCAGGAAACGCTACAACTGATTTTTACTCTAATGTAATTGACGGCCCAGGGATAGGAAATATGCAATCCCAATCTGACTCTGTGATAAGCGACACTACCCGGATCTTTGGCAGATTTTTATCGGCAACGTCAAAGACCTAATCGCAAATTTCACCAAGGGCGCTGGTATGCAGCGCCACTCTGCCAGTACTGAATGCTTTGGACAAAACGAGAGGTAAACTGTAAGTGTAAGTACGTGACTGGAACTGGCTCTCTGAAGCCTTTCGATATGGCTAAACCCAACCAACTGGGTAGATGTGGCAATTGGCAATGGTCTGTTAACCGCAACCTCAGAATGCAAATAGCCTTTGTTTGTAAAAACCATCCGTATCGAACTCAAAATACGAAGCTGGTCGTTGACCCTGGAGCCACTCCAAGGTCTATAATTGCCAGGGTAAGCCAACAGTTTGATTGCTAAAGCGAAACAGATGTCACTGATACGATTACACAAACTTGCACAGAGGGTGGGCGTGGTTGCGCTTGTCAGCCTGTGCTTTTGTATCATCGTAATCTGTACACATCTGCCACAGTTGTTTGCCCAATTGCCGACAAACTTAGCTTCGTCAAATGTCAGCCCGTCAGACGGTATCGCTTTAGCTAACACCGCAATAGCTGACACCAAGAGCCTTCAGGCCTCTGCTGAGAATCTTCATACTCACGGCGGTTATCAGCACCAACATCCTCATCAACAGCCACATAGTCATACCCATGTTCACTCCGGCGCACATGCAGATCATATGGCGAGTGCAGGTACCGAAGCGCACGCTGAGCATGGAGCGCTCCAACATGGAGAACATCAACATGATTGCTGCGGCGATGACGGAGCCAGCCATAAACTGGTGAAGTGGGTGGTTTCGATATTGGTGCTGGTTGTTTTTGGCCTGCTTTGCTGGGTCGTCGCGACCGGTAAAAAGCTAAACAACCTGACGCGACAATGGTCACAAAGACAAGCCTTCCTCGATCCCGACCCTCCAGGCGGCTATCCACCGAAGTATCTGCAGGTAAAACGCCAGCGGAATTGATCCATCACTGATCCTCCTATCTACAGCACTTGCACAGGTGCTGCGCTTTTGTACGTTTTATTTGGAGTAAGCAGTGAAAACATCATTAACCACCAAACTTGTCCTGCCCGCACTGGCGTTTGCGTCGGGCGTTGCGATTACCGCTGCGGTGACCGTTTATCTGGTCGCGCCGGAGAAGCTCGACGGCATATTTGACCGGTCCAGCTCTGGTTCTGAACAAGTAATGGATGACCCACATGCTGCACATGCAGAGCACGCGGGGCATGAACATGTGCATGAAGCGATTTCGCCAGTAGAGCAGCCCTCGTTGTTTACTGAAGACACGGGATTTGCTGAAGGCTCCGGCTCAACGCCCAGCCTATCGATTAAGTTTGTCTGCCCCATGCATCCGCAGATTGTGCAAGACGAAGAGGGGCATTGTCCGATTTGTGGTATGTCGTTAGAGCCGGTCGAAGTGGGCGCGGCGGCAGATGAGGTGAACGTGAATGTTGCCGGTGGCATGCAGCAAGCCCTCGGCATCCGCACTGAACAGGTGGCGTCAGATGACACCCTGTGGCGATACGTTAAAGCTCTGGGCACGGTGGAATATGACCAGGACGCCATCCACCATGTTCATCCACGTATGACCGGCTGGGTCGAAACCCTGAACGTGGCCAGTGAGGGCGATTGGGTAGAGAAGGGCCAGCGACTGTTTGAGGTCTACTCGCCGGAACTGGTGAATGCCCAGGATGATTATCTGCTGGCTAAGTCAGTGATTGGCAAGGGAGGAGCCAGTGGTCAGGATCTACTGCGCAAAGCCCGCCTGCGTCTGGAGCTGCTGGGGATCTCTCCCAAAACCATCAAAGTGCTGGAGAAGCGCGGTAAAAGCTTTTACCGGGTGCCTTTTTACTCCACCCATTCCGGCATGATCAGCAAGCTGGATGTCCGTGAAGGCATGTTTATTGAACCCGGCGCCACTCTGATAGAGCTGGTTGATCTTAGCCGGGTTTGGGTTCGAGCCGACGTATTTGAGAACGAACAGAGCTGGCTGGAGATCGGACGCCCTGCGGAAGTGACAGCGGCAGCACAGGGACTGTTCGATATCGAAGGGCAGATCGATTACATCTACCCGGAAGTCGACCCTGTTACCCGTGCCATGCAGGTGCGGGTGGCACTGCCCAATCCCGATGGTTTATTGCGGCCTGGAAGTCTCGTAGATGTAGAACTGTTTGGTGGGCCTAAGCGTGGCTTGCTGACCGTCCCTACCGAATCCCTTATCCAGACTGGCCGAGAAAGCCGGGTGGTGGTCCAGCGATCAGATAACAGCTTTGCTTCTGTGCCTGTCACGTTGGGCATGATCAGCCAGGGCCGCGCCGAAGTACTGCTTGGGCTGGAACCCGGTGATCGCGTGGTAGTTTCTGGTCAGTTCCTGCTGGATTCTGAAGCCAGCATCCAGGGCAGTTTGCAGCGGTTAAGCGGGCAGGGGGCAGATGCAGCCGATCCCCACGCCGGCGCTGACATTCACAAGATGCATTAAGGAGATAGTCAGATGTTAGAGAAGATTATCTCCGCGTCGCTGCGTCAGCGCGCCATGGTGCTGGTAATTTCCCTTATCGTCGCGCTGCTGGGTTATCAGGCGATGCGTTCAACGCCGCTGGATGCCTTGCCCGTTCTGTCCGATGTTCAGGTGATCATAAAAACCTCCTATCCCGGCCAGCCACCGGAGTTTGTAGAAGACCAGATCACCTATCCGCTTTCCTCCGCCATGTTGGCCGTACCCGGTGCTCGCACCGTGCGTGGTTTCTCCATGTTTGGCGACTCCTACGTTTATGTGATTTTCGAAGACGGCACAGATATCTACTGGGCACGCAGCCGGGTGTTGGAGTACCTGTCACAGATTCAAAGCCGTTTGCCTCAGGGCGTCACACCCTCATTAGGGCCGGATGCCTCCGGTGTTGGTTGGGTGTATCAATATGCACTGGTGGATAAAACCGGCAGCCATGATCTGGCTCAGCTGCGCTCGCTGCAGGACTGGTACCTCAAGCTGGAGCTGCAAAGTGTCGAAGGGGTGGCAGAAGTGGCTACAGTCGGTGGCATGGAGCGTGCCTATCAGATCGTGGTCGACCCACACAAACTGGCGCTGTATCAGCTCGACCTAAAAGCAGTTAACGGCGCGCTGCAAAGTGCCAATGCTTCGGTAGGCGGCTCAGTGGTTGAAATGGCCGAAGCCGAGTACATGGTGCGTTCCGATGGTTATCGTCAGACCCTGGCTGACTTTGCCGAGATCCCGTTGGGTATTTTGTCTGAATCCGGCAGCCCAGTACTGATGAAAGATGTGGCGGATATCCGAATAGGCCCAGCGGCACGCCGTGGCATTGCCGAGCTGGATGGCAAAGGCGAAGTGGTCGGCGGCATTGTGGTGATGCGTTATGGCGAAAATGCACTGGATACCATTGCTCGGGTGAAAGCCAAGCTGGAAGAACTTGCCCCCGGTTTGCCCGAAGGTGTCGAAGTGGTTGATACCTATGATCGTTCACAATTAATCCTGAACTCAGTCGATAACCTCACCAACAAGGTGATCGAAGAGATGGCCGTGGTGGCGTTGGTGTGCCTGCTGTTTCTGCTGCATGCTCGCTCAACCTTGGTAGCCGTGATCACACTGCCGCTGTCGATTCTTGCCAGCTTTATTGTGATGCAGTGGATGGGCGTAAACGCCAATATTATGAGCCTGGGCGGTATCGCCATCGCCATTGGAGCCGTGGTGGATGCAGCCATTGTGATGGTCGAAAACGCCCATAAACATCTGGAGCATTACCGGGAACAACATGGTCAACCAGCCACGGGCGAGGCCCATTGGTGGATTGTTAAGGAATCCTCGATAGAAGTGGGCCCGGCGCTGTTTTTCAGCCTGCTTATTATCACCCTGAGTTTTATTCCGGTGTTTGCACTGGAAGCGCAGGAAGGGCGACTGTTTCATCCGCTGGCCTACACCAAAACTTTTGCCATGGCAGCATCGGCGATATTGGCGGTGACGCTAATCCCCGTGCTTATCGGCTATCTGGTGCGCGGCAAGATCCCATCCGAGCATAAAAACCCGCTAAGCCGACTGTTGATCGCCATCTACAAACCGCTGCTGAAAGTCGTGCTGCGTTTTCCCAAGCTGACTTTGCTGGTTGCACTACTGGCGCTGGCCAGCGCTTGGTATCCCATCAGCCGTATGGGCAGCGAATTTATGCCGGAACTGGAAGAGGGCGATTTGCTCTATATGCCCACCACGTTGCCTTCACTTAGTGCCGGTAAAGCCGCCGAGCTACTGCAACAGACAGATCGACTGATCAAATCTGTGCCGGAAGTAGCGCGGGTGTTTGGCAAAGTCGGCCGTGCTGATACCGCCACCGATCCTGCGCCACTGACGATGTTGGAAACCACCATCATGCTGAAGCCGCGCAGCGAGTGGCGTGCAGGCATGACCATGGAAGGAATAATCGACGAGCTGCAGAAAACGGTAAAAGTACCGGGTATGACCAATGCCTGGGTACAGCCGATTAAAACCCGCATCGATATGCTCTCTACCGGTGTCAGAACTCCGGTGGGCGTCAAAATCAGCGGCGATAATGTCGAGCAGCTGGAACAAATAGGCGAGCAGCTTGAAGCGATACTCGCGCCACTGCCCGGCACGCTGTCAGCATTTGCCCAGCGCAGCGGTGGTGGTCGTTATATCGATATCGCCCCCAATCTTTCTGCCGCCGCTCGTTACGGTATGACTCTGAGCGATATTCAGGACGTGGTAAAGATGGCGATTGGCGGCATGACGGTCTCTGAGTCGATTCAGGGTCAGGAACGTTATCCCATCAACATCCGCTACCCAAGAGCGCTGCGAGACAATATCGAACAGCTGCAACGGCTACCGGTAATGACCAAAACCGGAAAATATGTGCCACTGATGAACCTGGCGGATATCTCCATCAGCGATGGCCCACCCATGCTGACCAGCGAAAATGGCCGCCTGATCAGTTGGGTATTTGTCGATATTCAGGGGATCTCGGTAGGAGATTACATAGCGCAGGCCAGAGAGGCGATGGACCAAGAGCTGGAGCTGCCCGCGCGCTATTCAGTTAGCTTTGCTGGCCAGTATGAATATATGGAGCGAGTTGAAGCCAGAATGCAGCTAGTGGTACCGCTTGCCATCGCGGTGATCTTCCTGCTGCTGATGATGACCTTCAACTCCATGACCCAGGCCGCTGTCATTATGCTTAGCCTGCCATTTGCGCTGGTAGGCAGCGCCTGGTTCCTGCACTACCTGGATTACAACCTGTCTGTTGCTGTTGCCGTAGGCATGATCGCCCTCGCTGGTGTCGCCGCCGAATTTGGCGTCGTGATGCAGGTGTACCTTAATAACTGTATCAAACAACGAACAACCAAAGGCACGCTTCTCCGCGAAGCCGACCTCAAAGCCGCCCTTATCGATGGTGCCGTTATGCGTATCCGGCCCAAAGTGATGACAGTGGCCACTATCTTCTTTGGCCTGCTACCCATTATGTTTGGTAGCGGCTCAGGTAACGAAGTGATGCAGAAGATCGCCGCCCCCATGGTAGGCGGTATGGTCACCGCACCGCTGTTGTCGTTGTTTGTTATCCCCGCGGTGTATTTACTGATTTATCGGGGTAGGTTGGATAGGTAGACATATGAATTTATTCGAATAAATAGATGTCTTCTGTTGCATCCCACAGGGAAATTGTGGAAATTGGTTTGTAGTGTACAGCTGTTGACTGATGGCCTGTTTTTATGGACATAGATCTCGTTTGCCGGGGCAAGACGCGCTTACTACTTAGCGGTAGCTGTAAAAATTCTCTAGAAATTGAAATGGAGTATGAATGAATAAGAGAAAAGAAATAAATCAAGTATTTACACCTAGAAAAAGCGATGTAAATACTGAAATGTATGTGCAAAGACCGGTTCACGAAAAAAGTTTGTCTAGAGCTCTAAAACGAGATTCTCATACATTGGTTTTTGGTGAAAGTGGAAACGGAAAATCATGGCTATACAAGAAAGTTCTTGATGCGTTAGGTATTAAATACGTTGTTGCAAACTGTGCCAATGCATCAAGAATTGGCTCCATAACACAAGAGATTTGCAAAGCAATTATAAGTCCTGGAACAGTTAATAAACTTGGGTTTAGCGAAGAAAAAGCGGCTGAGATTAATGCATGCTTTGCAAAAGGTGCTGCCAAACATACGGGGAACTATGAAATAGAAGGTGACGAACCTTTGTTGAGGGCTTTTAAAATATTTAATGACATTGATTCTTCTAAAAAAATAGTTGTTCTTGATAATCTTGAATCTATATTTTCATCAACCAGTTTAATGAGTGAGTTAGCTGATATTATCATATTGCTAGATGATTCTAGATATTCCGATTGCAATGTAAATATTTTAATTGTAGGCATACCAAACGGTGTTCTCCAATATTTTAGTCAAACTAAAAATGTAGAATCGGTTGCGAATAGAATCTTAGAGATTCAGAAAGTCGATGGTCTAGACTCAGGGCAAGTTATGGAGGTAGTTAAGAAAGGCTTTACGCAGCTTCATATAGCAATTACTGGAAATACTCTAATTTCTCTAGCTGATCATGTTCATGATGTTACCCTTGGAATCGCTCAACGAGTTCATGAATACTGTGAAGCATTAGCGTACGAAATTGAAGAAAATAATTGGATTTACGATAAAAGCTTATTAAATGCTGCTGATCTGCAATGGCTTATGCAAGGGTTGCGTCAATGTTATCAAGTTGTTGAGAGCCACCTTAATAGTCGGGCTACTGCTGTTGCAAGAAGAAATCAAGTTATCTATTGCCTCGCAAAAATTACTGCCCATCAATTTGAATCATCTGATATCGATGCGTTAATACGCAAAGAGTTTCCAACAACAGTCCCTGCAACCAATATGGGATTGGGGTCGATACTTACAGATCTATCTAGTGGTGACACTCCGCTGATTGTAAAAAATGATAAGGCAAATACATATAGTATTAAAGATCCCCGATACTTGATGTGTATAAAAATAATGCTTTATAAGGACTCTTCTGCAGAGCAAGTGGTGAAGAAGAAATTTTCCCGTTAAAATAGTTAACATATGCATCTTTTTGTATAGGTTTCTGCTTAGATTTAGATTAGCTGATATGAAGAATTTAAGCTCATGGAAGTGAAAGTGATTCAGTTATATTGCTAGGGGTTTTAGGAAGTGTTGCTTCACTCGTATCACTTCTAATATCAGCGCAAAACCTTAAATCGAGAATAATTAATGCTGCATATGGTTTTTAATCGTAGTTGTTTTGTCTCAGCCTTTAAATTTAATCAATATAAGGTTGAAGAACTCGCTATAACCGAAAGAAAATTGTGAATTTTTCAATCGGGGATTGAGAGTTTTTACTCAATAAAGGTGGGAGCTCAAGCGATCTTGGAATCAAGAGGTTATTATACTTCCTCGAGTGATATTGGATGCGGCAGAGGCTTCATTTAGACTTCGTTTGCATTTTTATAAATGCGTGAATCTTCATTCCCATAGTCATATTTAATCGCAGAATATTTAATTCTTGATGGACTAAGATTTGCATATTCAGCGGTCTATACCGGTGATGAAAGATATAATGAAGAATAAAGATTGTACGAAGGTGAACTTACGATGAACGAGTTGTTAGTCAGTATCGCGGCAGGAAAATAAGTGCTGGGGCGACCACACAACACTGAATGCCTTGCTTGTGCAAATGACGACATAAACAAAAGCTACAGGGGCTTGCTTCATAAACTACGCAAAAGTGACTGGTAGTCAGCTGTAACTTCCTGATAAGTTTGTTGATAGAACGAATGTTAGTGGGGATGGTGCCGTAGAGCGTGACGGTGTCATCTTTGATTGAACTCAACGCAACATCCGTGGTTTCTTTGTGAACATCTAAGCCGATGCAAAGTGTGCTAGCGTTATACATGTCGACTTCCCGTGCTGTTATGACTTGTCATCTAACAGTGTGGCTCTGGTTTGGCTAACCCACGATAAAAGCGGGAGGTCGGCACCATCGCAGGGAGTCATGATGTGTAGCTGTAGAAAAGGATACCAATGAGCTTTCCTTCAGATATCAAAAGTGGAATGCGGGATTGCATTCTCAAAATATTTTGGCCAAAGGATCATATCGTTCAGTTCTTCGTCGACAATGGCTGTACGAATGCAGATATTAGGGTGCTGGGCGCTCATAAAGAACTTGCAAGATACAAGATTGTAGATTGCATGTTTGCTCATTTAGCTGCAAAGCCGGATGGTGGTCTCGGGCCTTTTCGCTCAATGCTAAAATCCTTAGTCGGGTGGTCTTCCTTTGATCCATATTATTTCGATAATTTGAAAAAGCTCAATCGAGCTGACGCTGAGCGTTCGATTACCCACCTTAAGCAACTGCAAGAAATTAGAGACCATAGAATCCAAGAAGAGCGTAAGACACGTGCAGCCAAGGAGGCCGCTTCACAAAACCCTAAACAAACAATTAGTGAGCTTAAAGAAAAGTACATCGCGCTTATCCAGGGGAGTTCGCCATCAGCGCGTCGAGGGTATGAATTAGAAAACGTACTTCAAGAACTTGGAAAGCTGTCAAACTTGGAAGTAACGGAGCCTTATCGAGTCAATGGCGAGCAAATTGATGGAGCTATAAAATTTGAAGGAGAGCATTATCTGGTCGAGGCGAAATGGCAAGATAAAGCATCCGCAAATGAACCCGTATACCAATTTGTTGGCAAGATTGAAGGAAAGTTTTACGGCAGAGGAATTTTTATCTCCGTAAACGGCTTCAGCGATAATGTGGTTACTTCTCTTGTTCATGGCAAAGCCATAAAGACCATCTTTGTCGATGGTGAAGATCTGATGATGGTTCTAGAAGGGTTCCAGTCATTTTCCGAAATGCTCGATAAAAAGGTCAAAGCGGCGCAGACAAGGGGAGAGGTTTACATACATGCTGTAAGCGGAAAAACTAAAATCAGCTAACAATCGCAGACAAGTAGGCGTCTTTTTTGTTCGGCCTGCCACTTTAGTACAAAGCCGCGGTTGCGAAGGGCTTAATATGTATGGGACATGGAGTGGCTAATAAAACATATCCTAAGAATACCGGGTGGGAAAACGTCGAATATCGATTCGAACTTATCGAAACAGGTGATCGTGCCATAAAGATGATTACCTCTCGGGCGAACGGGTTGAGTGCCCAAAGGTAATCTCTGCTACAAAACCTACAGTTGTTATGTTCAGACATATAAAAATCAAATTAACCAAAGCACTGTAGTTGATCCAAGGCACTAAACAATGACGCTAACCGACTACCTCGAAAACATGTGGAAGCTGGCCATGCAGGGCGAACTGCAGGGGATCTGGTTCTGGGCGGCGGTCTATTGCCTGCTGGTCTGCAGTTATTCCATTGTGTTTCAGTTGCGCACCCGTCGCTGGCCTTCGGTAAAGGGTAAATTGATTGAAGTTGGGCTGAGTAAGTTTGGTGCGGATTCAGTGAGGGCAGAGCAGGACTATATTGCGGAGGCTTTGTACTCCTATACCGTTGATGATGTCAGTTACACTGGCTCCAAAGTCTCTCCCTGGATCTTTGTGACCAGCCATAACGCCCGATTTATTCTGCAAAAGCAGATGCGTGCGATCCAAACTTATCCGGATGGCGGGGTAAAAGTGTTCTACAACCCCCGAAATCCAAAGAAGTCTTTGCTCATAGTGGCGGGCAAAGTCGGCCTCGTGGTGACATTGCTAATCGCAACACTGCCGATGATCCTGTATTACTCTCGTTTTTACGGTTAGCCTGTATAACTTGTTTACTAGAGCTGCGGTCTGACGCCCTTGTCCAATCTTTTCTCCACTCTGGTTTGTAAATGAAGAAACTGATTGTTGGGTTGGCTTTCTCTTTTTGTATTTCACTCTCTGTGTGTATTGAAGTCTCAACCAGTGCAATGGCAGAGACTCTCTCTGCCTATTCTCCTCAAACTTCATCCGACACAAATCCTAAAGTCTCGCCCCAAATCTCGCCCAAAACCCCGCCGCAAATCATGCCCAAAATGACAGCCAGGAATGGTTATGTTGAGCCATTTAAGATGTTTGATAATGTCTACTACGTTGGTGACAAATGGGTCTCTTCCTATGCGGTAGTGACGTCCAGCGGATTGGTGCTGATAGACACCCTCGAGTTCCCATTCAGCCAATGGATACCCGTAAACCTGAAAAAGCTGGGGTTAGCGGATAAATCGGTGACCCACCTGATTGTGACGCACGGTCACACCGACCATGTTGGCGGTGCTGCATACTTGCAGAACTTATATGGTGCTGACGTGATTATCACCGAGAAAGGGCAAAAGTTGGCCATTGCCCAAGCCGCCAAAAGCAAAGGTGAAAGCAAGTTTTTACCACCAAACCCGAAGTCATTTGTTCAGGACAGTTCCAGCCTGATGGTGGGTTACACCGAGTTTAAGTTCTATATCACGCCAGGGCATACCGCAGGGGACCTGTCTGTTGATTTTATGGTGAAGGACAGGGGCAAAGAATACCGGGCATTTGTAGTGGGTGGTCATAGCCCTAACTTGCAGAACGCCAGTCTGGCTGCGGCGTTTAAAACCAGCATGGCGCGAATCAAAGCTTTGGCTGGGCAAAGCCCTGAGGTCACCGTTAACTTGGCCAACCATCCCCATAAAAACAATCTGTTTAAAAACAGGGATAGAACCAGTTTGCAGGCGGGTGACGATGCTGCGGTAAACCCTTTTGTTGATCAGGCCGATTTCTATCGGTTTATTCAGCAGCAGGAATCGTTGGCCGTTGAGACTGAAATCAAGTCGAACTGATGGGAAGAGGGTCCGATGCGATAGCCTGTGGAAAACTGTATACAAATAAATTGCAGCACCAACCCCTTTACCTAAACACGAAATGATCGCCTCGAACACTATAAATGGCTTATGGGCTATTTGTTGTACAAGCAAAGCCAGTGAAGTATGTCGAAATCCATCGCTTCGGTAGCTTACTCCAGCCCATATAGACTTTCACATTCAAAAATACATGCCACGGTCAGTTCCCAATCTCTCATCTCGAAACCTGTAACGCTTCGCGAGATAGACAGAGAGAGTAACCGGGACAAAACCCAGAATCATTGAAGCAATTTTGAGTTCATCACTACGAATACCTGCTTCTCTGATAACCAGTATCGACAAACTCAAAATACATAGATAGAACCCCACAAGGATCCCTGCAAGTGCTTTGCCCGTTGGTTTGTCTCCCTGTCGATATGTTCTGAAAAGAGAGGCGCAGTTACCATGTAAAACAACCAAGCTTATAAAGTAAGCAATTGCCCACATAATCATTCCAAATCCTTAACTGTTAGCAATCCTCTACGCAACAGTTCTGCGCGAGCTTGTTTCATATCAGCGTCACTCATACCTTTCATGACACTAGCGAGAATAGTTACAACTATGAAATATCTGGCAGCTGTGTTTACGCCAGATTTAGTAATTTTTAATCCTGTTTGTTTTGCAACTTGAGGGGCTGTTTGTTTGACCATTCCTGCACCAGAAACATCGGCTATCCAACCTTTTAAGCCCGTTGTAGACACGCCAAAGATCAGTGCCGCAATCCAGCTTGCCTCTAGCTTAGGATCAATGGTGAAGAACCAAGAGTTAATGAGATCACTCACAGTTTTGTTGGAATCAAAGAATTCTCTTAATTCTTTGTCTGACAAGCACCACTTGTTCCAGTTGGGATTGGCAACGTTTTGAGCTAAGAGTACTTGAATTGCCCCTAAAAACTTTTCGTTACCAAGACTTTTAGCTAATGGCAGAACTTTGTTTTGCTCAAAACGGCTAAGTTGGCGATACAACAGAACGCCTGTCAGAACAGGTAACACCTTGTCCTTGTTGCTTCTAATAAAAGGGTAGTGCTGATCTAGCTTCATCAGCTTGGAAAGGTAGATAACAGGCTCTTGAGCCGCATCTTCAAGTTTGTAATTTCGAGATCCAAAAACGCTCATTTCAACACTCCATGTCGATTATTTACTTAATGCGCTCTGTAACCTACTACAAGCATTTGTAGGTCACAAATCTAACAGGCGTAAACATGTGGTAGCGCAAAAAATGAGCTGTTAGGTGCCATGCTTTTGTAAATACTAATATTTATTGGATTCTTCCAGCGAATGCTGGCGACTGCATTGCAGCATCAACCCCTTGTTTTTTGTGGCGGGTCTCGGTTAGTTTCGAGTTGTTCAGAAAAACAGGTTTTGGGATAAAAGATGATCCGCCATATTTTGCTTATCAAGTTTAAACAAGATGCTGAGCCTGCCGGGATAGAAAAGCTTAAAGGTCTGTTTGAAGCTATACCCGACAAGATTGAAGGGGTGGTGTCAGTGGAGTGGGGTGTTAACGATAGCCCCGAGCATAAAAACCAGGGTTTTACCCATTCTGTATTTATGACTTTTTCCGATGAGGCGGGGCGTCAGCAGTATTTTCCGCATCCAGCCCATGATGCGTTGAAAGTGGTATTCAGGCCTTTGCTGGAAGATATTTTGGTGTTTGATTATCAGGTGTAGAGCCTGTCGTTAGATGAACTGCTGTTTATGCCTTATAAGCCGTAACCCGATTCCTTCCCTGATGTTTTGACTCATACAGGGCTTCATCTGCCTGCTGGTATAAATCCTCAAACTCGGCATCACAGCCAAGTGTGCTGACCCCCACTGAGACACTTAATTTGATTTGCTGACCCTGATACTCAAACTCGGTCGCGGCGATAGCTTCGCGGGTTCGGTTGGCGATCATCACGGCTTCTTTCTGATTGGTATTGCTGAGGAATACGCCAAACTCTTCACCGCCTATGCGGCCGAGGATGTCGTAGGGGCGGATCGCGCCTTTAATTAGTGACGCCACGTGTTGCAGCACTTCATCTCCGGCTTGGTGGCCATAGGTATCATTCACGTTTTTAAAGAAGTCTAAATCGAACAACAGCAGGGTCATGGATACGCCGGTACGTCGGCAGCGGCTGAGTTCGCTTTTGACCGATTCGACCAACGCGCGGCGGTTGCCTACCTGAGTCAGCTCATCGGTGAGCGCGGCGGCTTTCAGGTTGGAGACGTTTTTTTGTAGTGATTCCTCAATCACTTTCTGCGAGGTGATTTCTTTAATCTGCATCAGCAGCTCTTGTTTGGCGTTGGTTTGCTCTGAGAACAGAAACCAACGGCCATCGAAATAATCAACTTCAAACAGGCGGTAGGGGCGGGAGCGGCGGACCTTGCTGGTGTAGGCAATAAACTGCTCAATATCACCGCTGTCAACGCGTACGCCTCGACGGTTTGCGAAGTTAGTTCTGAGGATCTGCTCCCAGTGCAGTGGCGTTTTGGTTTTGCGGTCGAGGCTGAATAGGTCGGCAAAACTGGGGTTGCAATAGATAAGGTATTCGTTGCTATCGAATATGGCGTAACCATCTCGTGTCATCTCCAAAAACTCTTGCAGACGATTCTGAATGTCATCACATACGTCGAACATGGTAGGGCCTACGTGAACACTCCTTTGCTAGTAACTATAGTGTTCAGGCGGGTGGTTGGCTAAGCGGGTAAAGCTTGTTAGCCGTTTGTTAGCTGGCGGTCTAGCAGTTTTGAACGCGCTTGTTTTGTGCTGCGCTTCGCCGCCTGTACAGCACCAGTGACGACAGTATCACCAGCCCACCTACCACCTTTTGCAGATGAAACGCTTCGCCCAGCAGGCTCAGGCTGATGGCCAGTGTCCATAGCGGCTCCAGAATCATAATCAGTGAGGCGGTCTCTATCTTCACCGATGATTGGCCTAGCGTCTGCACCAGATAGCGTAAAACCGTCGCGCCGACAATTGAGATCGCAAACCAGAACAGTACGGCATTCGACAGTTCAAACTGTGTGAGCGCAAAGCTGACATTTTCTGAACCGGAGATAGCATTGAGTTGGGCATTGAACTGAGCAAAGAGCAGGCCGCTAATCCCCACCACGGTTAGCTGGATGCAGATAGATAGCAAGGTAGGCACGGAGGCGGTCAGACGTTTGTTCAGTACAAAATGCGCAGACAGCAGCACTGATGCCGCTAAGAATCCCAATTGGCTTTGTTCCAGTGTCCAGCCGTCGGTGAGGGTCAGCAACATCATGCCGACAATGGCGACGGGCAGGGCGATCCAGTAGGGCTTGTTTGGCCTTTCCCGAAACAGCATCCAGGCTGTGAGCGGTGCCAGGATCACTGCCAGACTCATAATGAACGCGCCTTCCGACAATGAGCTGGTTCTGGATACCGCGTATACCCACACCTGGAGGGCAATCGACAGGATCACTCCGACACTAACCAGATACGCAAACTGTCGTCTATCGAGGGTGTTGAACTGCTTGTAACAGCTGGGAAGCAGTAATAGTCCGGCAATAAGAAAACGGCTGCCGATAAACAGATCGCCAGGCATCTCGGCGACCACCATTTTCGAGGCTCCCCAGCCGAGTGCTGCGAGCAGGGTGGTCAAAACAAGATAGATTTCACCGCGCATAAATATACCTTGGGTGAGCCATTATCAGGAGCCTTCGAAGCATCGCTGACACCTAAAAACCAAAAATGAGGTACCCCGATAAGGGATACCTCTTATGTTTTGGTTCAGCACTGTTTTAGGCCTATTAAAAACTAGGCCTTTTGATAAAACGGATAGTCGGTCAGACCTTTCTCCGCGCCGCCAAACAGTGTGTCTGGATCGTGAGGTGCCAGCGGGTAGCTGTTTCTAATCCGAGCCGGCAGATCAGGGTTGGCGATAAATGGGCGACCAAAACCGATCATGTCGGCATAGCCATCGTTAATCGCCTCTACCGCTTTGTCACTGTCGTAACGGCCAGCGTAAATAAGAACACCCTTGTAGGCTTCGCGTACCGCTTGTTTAAACGCCACTGGTGTATCTGGGGCATCGTCCCAGTCAACTTCTGCGATATGTACGTAAACCACATTCAGTTTGTTTAACAGGGCTGCCGCTGCTGTGTAGGTTTCTACCGGTGTCTTATCGATGGTGCCGTTTAGTGAAGTAAATGGTGCCAAGCGCACACCGACCCGCTCTGCGCCGATAGCATCCACCATGGCTGCCACCACTTCGCCCATAAAACGCAGACGGTTTTCGATAGAGCCGCCATATTCGTCTGTACGATGGTTGGCTTCTGAATCGATAAACTGGTTAATCAGGTAACCGTTGGCTGCGTGTAGTTCGATACCGTCAAAACCTGCTTCAACCGCGTTCAGTGCTGCCTGGCGGTACTGTTCAATCACGTCGGCGATGTCCTGCTTGGTCATCTCACGTGGTTCAACCACGTCAACAAAGCCAGGGGCATTGCTGCCATCATCGATAAACACTTTCACGTTTTCCGCTTTCAGCGCTGACGATGAGATTGGCTGCTGACCACCGATGTTTGCCGGGTGGGTGACACGGCCTACGTGCCAGACCTGCGCAAAGATAACGCCGCCTTTTTCGTGCACGGCGTCAGTGACTTTTTTCCAGCCTGCGATCTGTTCGTCGGTATAGATACCTGGCGTCCAGGCATAGCCCTGACCCATCTCTGAGATCTGGGTGCCTTCGGCGACGATTAAGCCTGCTGATGCACGCTGGGCATAGTATTCCGCCATCATCTCGTTGGCTGCGTTGCCCGGCTGGCTGGCGCGTGAGCGGGTCATCGGTGGCATTACGATGCGGTTGTTCAGTGTCAGTTTGCCTAGCTGGATTGAATCAAATAATACGTTGCTCATCTTTGGATTCTCCTACTTGCTCAGCTGGACCAGTTCGATTGGGTAGCCATCTGGGTCTTTCACAAAAGCGATATGTGTGGTGCCACCTTTCAGTGGGCCTGGCTCACGGGTGATGTTGCCACCCAGTGCCTGGATCTTGTCGCAGGCAGCGTAGATATCATCCACGCCCAGCGCGAGGTGACCAAAAGCGGTACCCATCTCATATTCGTGGGTATCCCAGTTGTAAGTCAGCTCGATAGTGGCGCCGTCAGCCTGATGTTCATAACCGACAAATACCAGGGTGTAGCGGTAGTCAGGATTCTCCATTCTATCCAGTACACGCATACCAAGGACCTTGGTATAAAACTCGATGGACTTGTCCAGATCGGTAACGCGGATCATCGTGTGCAAAAATTTCATGGTTATTCCTGTCTAACTGCGCCTTTCAACATTTTTGATAAACGTTATTCGGTGGACGTTTGCTGGTTGAGTTCGGCGACTGATGGTTCATCTGTTTTGAAACTGAGGGAAATATACGCGGGAACTGTTTATTCAAAAAATTATCATTGATTATGCATACAATAATCATTTGTTATGGATGATATTTGCCTCTCTTGCGCGCCTCTCTTTCTCGCCTGCTTACGCCACTCTGGCGCCATAAGCTGGGCGCAAACGATATCGAAACATGCGTGTAATTAGTTCGCTGGCGAACGCCGTTTTTTTGACCTGAGAACAGGGGCTTGGACCTGTTTCATGTAGCATTTGGTTGGCAAGGGAGTATTTACCCCCAGTAAAAAGAACGTTGTGAAGTTCGGTATCGATTATCAAGGAACAGCTATGTTAGGGAAGCATCAAAAGCCTTATGAAAATTTCTATCACTCCACCCATGAAAATGAACATTTAGACAGCAAAACCGAGCTGTTGGTGGGGTTGGCTGCGGCGATGGCGATGAACTGTTTGCCATGTACCCGCTACTACCTGACACAGGCGAAGAGGGCGGGCATTACCAAAGGTGAGATCTCGGATGTGACCGCTAAGGTGATGGCGGTGGCGGCAGGTCAGAAAAAGCTGCAGATGCAGGAAGTGCTGGAAAAGTATCAGATAGATCTGGATACATTCGAGTGACGCCTTGGGGGATTTTAATCCCCCGTTCTGACTGGCGCGCGGCAGCCTTAGTCAAATACAAATGGGCAGCCGCCATATTCGTTAAAAGCATCATCCCAACGGCGAACATCGTTAGCGCGACGCCAGCGACTATGGAAGAACTCCATCAGGCAGTTGCCTTGGTCCAGTTCAATCAGCAGTTTGTCGAACTCTTTCACTTTGTCGTATTCAGGATATTCTCGGCTCTTTCCCCAAGTGAGTCCGCCGTTGGCTTCTGCGTATCGTAGCCAAAAGGTTTCTATATCCACCCATTCGGCTTTGCTTTCATCCCAGGCGACAAGACTACCTGCAGACGTTTGCCTGACTTCACCGCTAGCAGGGGCGCCTGTGTCTGCCGCTTTGCCAGACGGGTCTGCGCTGCAGGCGCTGGAAGCCAGAATCAATAAAATCATCACTATAAATCTTTGCATAGCAGTTCTCCGGGTGCTGCAATTCAACATACGGTGGTTAATCTAAATCCAAATCTGAGTCATCATTGAGATAGACATCTTGTCGCAGCTTTTCGAGAGTTTTTAGCGTCCTATCTATATCGCCACTTTTTAGGAATTGGGCAAAGATGGGCAAGGCTTTTTTCTCAAAGGCGGGTACGGTATCGCGGTCAAAATACTGAGAAACGCCTGCCGCCAAACTAAGAAGCGCGGCGCCTTGCTGAGTGAAATAGTCAATGCCTGGTTTAGATTCACGATGCGGTGGAAGATAACCTAGCATGTTGTTTAGTTGCTCCTGTACCTCTGCCCGGGCCATAAAACGAATAAACATTTTGGCTTGCGGAATGTGGCGTGCTCTTTTTGGGATCATCATGATCTCCGTAGGTGCAACTTCATAATGAGGAATGGCTTCGATTTTTGGAAAGGGCAGAAAGGAGATGTCGCCACCCATTTCGGCATTAAATTTGGTGGTGACAAAGCTGCCTATCAGCACGAAGCCGACCTTTTCTCTGTAGAGTTTTGGCACCACCTGGTCCCAGCTGAGTGATGCGTGGTCATCGTTGAAAAAGCCTCGCACAACCATCTTTTTCCAGTGAACCAACACTTGCCTGACTCTGTCGTCGGTAAATGGAACATCACCAGCGAGTAGTTGCTGGTGAAAGTGGAGGCCGTTGACTCTCAGATTTAAATAGTCAAACCAAGCAGCGGCTGGCCATTGGTTTTTATTGCCAAGACCGACTGGTGCTATTCCGTCTTTACGCAGGGCATCGGCGATATCAATAAACTCACGCCATGTGCCAGGCGGCTGACCATATTGCTCAATCAACTCGGGGCGATAATAGAGTCCCCAATGGTAGTAGGATATAGGTAAACCATAAACTTCTTCCCCAATACTAACCCCCGATTTAACGTGTCCAAGCGATGCATCCAACGAAAGCTCCTGCCAGATATCTGTGATAGGCAAAATGGCGTCGTTGTTTACATGCACAAATAGCCGTTGCGAAGCCTGCCACAGCATCACATCGGGCGTGTCATTGCTGGCATAGAGCCATACGGGAAGTTTGCGTTTGTACTCTCTGTCAGTTCTTGCTTCTACCTTAATGCCTATGCCTGTTTCGTCGGTGAATCTGGCGAATATCTCATGGTAGAGTTCGCGCTGGTTGGGCGTGACTAGAATAGCTACTGTGATGGTGGGTTGCGTCTGAGCAAAGGCTTTTGGCACTGTGCCGAAAATAAAAAGGACTCCGAGCAGCAGTAACGTTAGCGGGGTTGTTAGCCGTTTTGCTAGAGGTAAGTGGGGATGACACATCGTTGCCTGCCATCGCAGACAAGAATAAATCGATTTAAAAAGCAGCTCGCTAACTCGCGACATAATAATGCGTTCATCCCTCTGGCAAATCAGTGCTGTGATTCCGGCACAGTATGCAAAAAGTAGCATGTCTTCATGAACTTCGCTTTATCAGAAGTTCTGGATGTCAGGGTATCTGGAGCTGTGGTTCACTCAGATAGACTTCTTGCCGCGCTTGTTCCAGGGCAGTGATGGCGACGTTCAGGTTTGGGTTTTGCAGAAAGCTGGCGAAGATGGGCAGCGCTCTTTTTTCGAAAGTCGGTACTGCGTCTCGGTCGAAGTATTGTGATACGCCGGCTGCATTACCCAGTAGTGCGGCACCCTCTTCAACAAAAAGGTCCTGACCAGCTTTGGCACCCAGATGAGGCGGCAGGTAGCCGAGTAATTGGTTTAACTCCTGTTGAATGTCTGCTCTTGCCATAAAGCGAATAAACTTTTTCGCTCCGATGATGTTTTTGGCTTTTTTAGGGATCATTATCAGGTCGGTTGGCGCCACTTCATATCTGGGGATCGCCGCTATCTTGGGAAAGGGCAGAAACGCGATTTCATTGCGGTTAGCCTCGTTGAGCTTGGAGTTAATAAAGTTCGCCATCAGGGTAAAGCCAACCTTTTCTCGATAGAGCTCCGGTACGACCTGATCCCAATCGATAAGAGCATGATTTTCATTGAACAGACCTGCATCGATCATCTTTTTCCAGGTCGTCAAAACTTCACGGACCTTTGGGTGAGAAAATGGGAGATCGCCTGCTAGCAACGCCTGATGAAACGCCAGACCATTAATTCTTAAGTCCAGATAGTCAAACCATGCAGCCGCTGGCCAGAGGTTTTTATTCCCTAAGCCTATGGGAACAATGCCATCACGCTTTAGCGCCTCGCATATAGCAGTAAACTCAGGCCAGGTTTGTGGCGGCTTGCCATATTTCTCAATCAGGGCCGGGTTGTAGTAGAGGCCCCAGTGATAATAGGAGGTGGGTAGTCCGTAGATCTCTCCCTGCCAGCTTACGCCAGAATTGATATGGCCCAGCGCAGCCTCCAACTCCATGGATTGCCAGATATCAGTGATAGGCAATATCACGCCGTTTTTTGCGTGGGCAAACAGGCGCTGTGATGCTTGCCATTGCAGCACATCGGGGCTGTCTATATCGGTGTAGAGCCACATAGGTAGCCACCGTTTATATTCGCTATCCGATTTGGGGACGATTTTCACCGATATGCCGGTTTCCTCGGAGAACCTTGAGAACACGCGATAGTAGGGTGGTCGTTGATTCGGCGTGACCAGAATGGCAACGCTGATTTCATTCTGGCTGGCTGAACTTACCAAAGGATCGAGCGTATCCGATGAACTGATGGCATGGGATGACCATGCAAGGCTGAAAGCAGCGAGAACATGTAGCAGACGTAACAGCAGGCTGAAAGACCGAGCGCCATACCGGTGAGTCTGCCAGTCATTCAGTGCGGTTTGGCACGACAGCTGCGTATCCCTCATTCGATCCTGCTACTGCTTTCCAGCCAGCTTTCAGGCACTTTTATGGCCACGACTGACGCCGTTGCGCAGAGAGTCCGGTCATGTTGGTCAACGCTATAGAGTTTGCACTCAATGATCCGTTTTTTGCCTGAGGTTTCCGTGACCTTTGCGATTAACTGTACGGGCGTCGCGATAGGTGCTGGAGCCAGATAACGGACGTTCAGCTCCCCCGTAACACACCAATGCACAGGGCCTTCGCCAATATGCTGGTTATTTTCTCGGTAGCAGTCAGCAATGCTGGTGCAGATGGCATGGCAATCAATCAGGGTTGAGATAATACCGCCATTCAGATAGCCCTTAGGGCCCGCAGAGTGGTGAGGTAAGGCGGAAAAGTTACAGATACTTGTGCAGTCATCTTGCCAATAACTTTTGATCTGTAGCCCTTGTGCGTTATTGGGACCACAGCCAAAGCAGTGGTTGTGAGGGATCTGATCCTGAAATGCTACCTGCGTTTCCATATACGACTCTGACGACATCATTTCCACCTAGCTTAGCAGGCGAGTGTTGTCTTTGCCGGGGCGGCCATCTCAGCCGTGACAGGCGCTAAAGGGTGGTCGAGTGCTGATTTGTGCAATCTGGTGGCAAGTAGAAACTAAAACGACCGAAAGCGGGGGCCATCGGTCGTTTTAGTTATCGCTGCAAGGAAGAAAGTGTTCCTGCTCGGCGAAGTCACTGTTGCCTGAGGAAAAGCTTCAGTCTGCTAGCCATTACTCACGTTGAATTGCGAAACATGGCTGCGGCTGGTCTCAGCAAACAGCGCAGTATCTTCTGCTTTCACATCTACCAGCAGTACCTCTTCCGGGGTCAGGAAGATGCCGAAGGTTTTACACAACTGCAGTGTATTGGTGTCACGGTAAATAGGAGATACCACCATGCGTTGTTGTTTAATCTGTTTTAGAGCGACCAGTGTTGGGAAGTAGGGGCGATGGCTCCAGTTATAACCTAACGAACCTGGATTGGCCTCGATGCCGTGATCAGTGACTTCAAAGTTGGCTGACCTCTGAGTACCGCCGCCGTCACACAGGTAATAGCGGATAACGCCCAGCTCTTTGAGCTTGGAGAGCTCGATGCTATCTGGCCTGTTCGCCATCACGCTGCTGCGCAGGCGGTAGACCATGTCTTTGACCTGAATGTTATGCAACATGGCATCTGAGAGTCTTACAGTCTTTCTGGCCAGGTAAGATTTACGTAACTGGTTGACTCTTTCCAGACAGGCGTTTTTCGGCAGCAAGCCCGGTGCTGCTGCTTCAAAGAGCCAGCCCTGCATGTAATGTGCACCGCATTCGAGGCCAAAATGGAACTCCTGCTCTGTTTCGACACCCTCACAAACAATCTCGCTACCGGCCTTTTGTGCCAGCGAGGTGACTGAGAGCAGGGCATCGCCATGGCTGCCGCCGAGGGTACCCTGTTTAAACAGCTTCATATCCAGCTTGATGATATCCGGGTCTAACTCCAGTACGCGGTCTAATTGAGATGCCCCGGCGCCAAAGTCGTCGATGGCGATCTTCAGACCTGCCTTGTGGTATTCGTTTACCAAACGCTTCAGGCCCTGAATATCGGCTCCATGCTCAGTGATCTCCATAACCACCCTGCTTGGATCGATGTCGAGCGAGTCGAGCATCTTCAATGTCATGCTGCTGTGGGAGCCGGGGATCTGTTGCAGCCAATCAGGAGAGATATTCAGCGAGATAAACCCGGCATCTTTTTGTTCTGCAAATCGCTCAAGGGCTTGCTTGCGAAGTGCACGGTCGATGCAAAGCTTGTCTGGGAAGCTGATCATCTTATCGTTGAAAATCGCACCTGCACTGACCATTTCGCCGTCTTTATTTCGCGTTCTGGCGAGCGCTTCATAACCCGCGATCTGTCCGCTGGCAACATGAATCAGTGGCTGATACCAAGGGAAGTAAGCGTCAGGGTTAAGGCCAATAGCAACAGGTTTTTGGGGACTATTATTTTGTTCAGAATTCAATGGTACTGCTGGGTGGGCCATATTGAATCACTCCTGTTAGTTAAGCATCACCAATTCCGTGGCGTACGCGACGAGACACATCGGATTAGTAGCAATGCCTGTGCCAAACAGGATCTCTGTGGGCCTTGTTTAATTTTCATTGGAAATTGTGACTCGTGGTACAGTTCGGCCTACCTCCAAATCGATTTACCCTTATAAAGAGTGCGCGAAATTGATACATCTGCACCACAATTGCGCGCCGCTTCTGAGGGATTGTTAATGACTTGTAAAGGATAGTTGGATGCCACATTTACGTTTTCGAGGCGTTGAGCAGTCTCGCCTGAAAGAGATCAGTAAGGGCTTGGTGGATGAGCTGTCCGAATTGCTCGAAAGCGGTCGAGACCATTTTACGCTTGAGTGTATCGAGTCGGCATTTGTGTTTGATGGCGCCAATGTTAAACCGGAGCCGATGATAGAAGTGTTATGGTTTCCACGGCCACAGGACACGCAGGACAAATTTGCCAACATAGTGACCCAGGCACTTAAACAGGCCGGCGAAACACAGGAGATTGCTGTGTTCTTTGTGACGCTCACACCAAGTGCCTACTACGATGAAGGGCAGCATTACTAGGGTCTGTTGACCTTTGCTGTTTGTTTTTGCAGCAATATGCTGGGGATTTAGGCGAGGCAGAGGCTGTGAAGTTGAGTGGCCCTCAATAAACAGCCGATAACGAAGCAAAAATTCCCAACAAATGCTGCCCGAAGGGTTCGTTGAAACACGTTCTGCGCTGCGTCATTCGCTACTTTCTTAGATCGTCGCTAAGTTACGTAGCTCACTTCTTGCTCAAAACGTGTTTCATTCGAACAAAATCCATACACTAAAGGTCAACAGACCCTAAGTGTTAAACAACCCACACCGTTAATATATTTTTACTAGTGCATTATTGGTGTTTGCTGTTTTGACTTGCCGTGCTGTTGTTGCCTCTGTTTGGTTGGTTCAGCACGCAAGTTACCCAATTGATAGCAGCAGGATTTCAGGTGCTGCCACTCCTCACCATCTGCAAGTAACACAAAGTGTTCCCCGCGCAGGGTTTTGAGCTGAATCGCCACCGTGGTTTGGCGTTGAAACAAGGCTATATATAAAGCCAGAGGCAAACCAAACAGTGTCATGGCGAGGAATAGGGCAAGGTAAAGTTGACGTTGCGTTCGTCTCACATCTTTTGCAATCAGTTCGGCGTTTGCAATGTCTTCTGGAATACGAATTCTGCGATGGCACAGGAAGCCGTCGCTAATTTCTATCGCAGTCGTTTCTTTAGGAAGTTGCCTGTGTGTCAAATGACTGGACAGGCCGGTAAAGTCACCCGATACAATATTCATAGGCGTCCCAGCCGTTTCTTCTTCTCGGTTTAAGTATGGTCAAAAACCTTAGTTTCAGCGAGCCGTATTAGCAAAATTCGCGCTGTTAGTTTTCGTTCGTATTTATACCTATTTTGTCTTTAGCGGCGTTGCTGCTTAACAGCTTTTTCTTAGCTTCGCCATCCCTGGCTATTGGTTGGTTACTGACCAATACAGGTTGTAAATTGAGCATTACAACCTCGCTTTGTCCCGTCCCAGACCTTTCACATGACACCTGAGTCTAATGCTTTACATTTACGTAAAGGTAAAGTTTGGCGCAGATCAAACAGCTAACTGGCGCCGTGGCGAGCAGATGATGACGCTCTCGGCCCGACGAAGGAGAAGCAATGACAGAGGTTGGCTATAAGAACGCAACGCGAACACCACAGGTGCGCTTTGTTGAAAATGAATCCCTTGCCATACCCATGTTCAGTGTTTTGGGGCAGGAGGGTGAAGTAGATGATTCCGCAGATTTATCGGCGGTAGACCCTGAACAAGCACTGAATATCTACAAAGCGATGTGTTTCACCCGTGTATTGGACGAGCGCATGGTGGCGGCGCAGCGTCAGGGCCGGATCAGTTTTTATCTGACTTCGACTGGCGAGGAGGCGGCCAGTGTTGCCAGTGCCGCAGCCTTGGCTGACACCGATATGATCATGGCGCAGTACCGTGAGCAGGGCGCGCTTGCCTATCGCGGTTTCAGTGCTGAGCAGTTTATGAATCAGTTGTTCAGCAATGAGCTGGACTTGGGCAAAGGCCGTCAGATGCCGGTGCATTATGGCAGCCATAAGCTCAACTACATGACGGTCAGCTCGCCATTAGCCACCCAGATCCCACAGGCGGTAGGGTATGCCTATGGCCAGAAGCAGGCAGGTGAGGGCGCCATTACCCTTTGTTACTTCGGTGAAGGGGCTGCCTCGGAGGGGGATTTTCATGCCGCTCTGAACTTTGCTGCGGTGTTGGATGCTCCGGTTATCTTTTTCTGTCGCAACAACGGCTATGCCATCTCGACCCCCGCGGAGGAGCAATATGCCGGTGATGGTATTGCTGCCCGTGGCATTGGTTATGGTCTGAAAACAATACGGGTTGACGGTAATGACGCGCTGGCTGTGTATCTGGCGACAAAGGAAGCGCGCGATATCTGTTTGTCTATCAACAAACCTGTGCTGATTGAAGCGATGAGCTATCGCCTGGGTGCACACTCCACTTCTGATGACCCGTCAGGTTATCGCTCCAAGGACGAAGAGCAGAAGTGGCGTCAGTTTGACCCTATTGAACGACTCCGCCACTGGCTGTTTGCACAAAAGCTTTCAGGACAAGCGCTCTGGGATGAAGTGCAGGATAAGGCGTTGGATGAAAGCCTGCGTGCCGAAGTGCTTGCGGCAATGAAAGCAGCCGAGCAGGTGCCTAAACCTAGGCTTAGAGAGCTGGTCACCGATGTTTACGACACGCCTACCTTAGAACTTCAACGCCAGCAGGAAGCGCTGGAACAACACTTGGCTCAGTATCCAGAGCACTACCCGAAAACAGCAGGGAGAGTATAACCATGCAGTTGAACCTGCTTCAGGCGATTAATCAGGCGCTGGATATTGCCATGGCTGGCAATGACAAGGTGATCTGCTTTGGTGAAGACGTGGGACATTTTGGTGGCGTGTTTAGGGCTACCAGCGGCTTGCAGGAGAAGTTTGGCAGAGCACGCTGCTTTAATACTCCACTGTGCGAACAGGGCATTATTGGTTTCGCTAATGGTCTGGCGGCTCAGGGCAGTGTGCCTGTGGCAGAGATTCAGTTTGGTGATTACATCTTTCCCGCTTTTGACCAGATCGTAAATGAGTCGGCCAAATTCCGTTATCGCTCCGGTAACGAGTTTAATGTCGGCGGACTGACCATCCGAACCCCTTATGGTGGTGGTATTGCCGGTGGTTTGTATCACTCTCAATCGCCGGAAGCCTATTTCACCCACACCCCAGGTTTGAAGGTGGTGGTACCCCGTAATCCTTATCAGGCCAAAGGCTTGTTGCTTGCGGCGATAAGGGACCCTAATCCTGTGCTGTTCCTTGAGCCCAAGAAGATCTATCGCGCTTCGGTAGGAGAAGTGTCTGAGGGTGATTACGAGTTACCGCTGGGCAAGGCGGAAGTGGTGCAGGAGGGCACAGATGTCACCCTGCTGGCTTGGGGGGCACAGATGGAAGCGATTGAGAAAGCTGCCGAGCTGGCCAAAGCAGACGGCATCAGTTGTGAGCTGATCGATCTGCGCAGCCTGCTACCGTGGGATGCAGACACGGTATGTGAGTCGGTGCTTAAGACGGGCAGGTTGGTGATTAACCACGAAGCGCCGCGCACCTGTGGTTTTGGTGCCGAGATTGTCTCCACAGTGCAGGAGCGTTGTTTCTTATACCTGGAGTCACCCATAACCCGTGTTACCGGTTTGGATACACCGTTCCCGCTGGTACACGAAGCGGAATATATGCCGGATCACCTCAAAACCTATGAGGCGATCAAACGAGTCATGAACTTTTAACAGCCTGTGATTTAGGGCCAATAACTAAATATAGAAGGAGTGCCCATGCTGAAGGATTTTGTACTGCCAGACTTAGGCGAAGGCATTGTTGAGTGTGAGCTGGTTGAATGGCTGGTAAAGGAAGGTGATTCCGTGGTTGAGGACCAGCCCATAGCCGATGTGATGACAGACAAAGCCCTGGTTCAGATCCCCGCCGTGCATCCGGGCACGATCACCAAGCTTTACTACAAAGTGGGTGAATTAGCCCGGGTTGGTGCGCCGCTATTTTCGATAGAGATGGTTTCTAATGAAATAGCCTCAAGCGATACGGCACAAGAAGTCGTATTGGAATCAGCCGCGGATTCTCAAACCGTCGCAGTTGAAACAGCACCAGCAGCAAATGAACCCGTCGGCAAGAACTTTGACGATGGCGGCCCCGACAACAATCTCGAACACCATCCCAATCACAGCGAACACCATGAACGCGCCATTGCCAGCCCGGCAGTCAGAAGACTGGCTAGAGAGATGGGTGTGGATATTCGACAGGTGCATGGTTCCGGCGATAAAGGGCGCGTCTATAAAGAGGACTTGTACTCATTTAGCCAAGCCGGTTCGGTACAGGCGGTGCCCGGTGAACTAGCCCGAACGATGAACCTGGGCCAAGGCGAAAGCAGCCACCGCGAGCCTCTTCGCGGTGTACAGGCGGCGATGGCCAAGCAGATGCAACGCTCGGTGCAAACCATCCCACACTTCACCATGTGTGAGCAGTTGGATGTAACAGAACTGGTCAAGATAAAACGCTTGCTTAATGAGCAATCTGCAGGCGCTGAGATCCCGCGCCTGACCCTGATGCCCTTTATGATCAAGGCGGTGTCGATTGCATTAGGCGAGTTCCCCATTCTCAACAGCCACCTTGATGAGAGTGCTGGTGAAATTGAGTTTTACCACCATCACCATATTGGCTTTGCTATCGACACACCTCAAGGGTTGTTGGTACCCGTGGTTAAACATGTGGAGACCTCGTCTATTGTGTCAATTGCGCATCAGATGGATGAGCTGATGTCGGCAGCCAGAGCTGGGCGACTGAGCCGTTCGCAGCTAAGTGGCGGTACCTTTACCCTCTCTAACGTAGGCGCGATTGGTGGTACGGTGGCAACGCCCATCATCAATTACCCGGAGTCAGCCATCATGGCATTGGGCCGCGTACAGCGGCTGCCCAGATTTGCCGACGACGGCAATGTGGAAGCCCGTGATATTGCCGATATCAGTTGGTCGGCAGATCATCGTATTATTGATGGCGCGACCATGGCCAAGTTCAGCAATCGTTTCTGCCAACTCTTGTCGCAACCTGCTAATTTGTTGATTAATCTGAAGTAAGAATTACAGACCCTAGTCAACGTTGGAGTGAAATGGCCGAGTCGGCGCTCAAACACTTCTATATCTCGGAAGAGCAGTCCATCTATCTGCTGAGTCAGAACGATGCCCGCAAGCTGAAGCAGTGGGTGCAGCTCTGTATGTCTCAGTTGGAGCAGCTCGGCTACCGGGATATCAGTCTGATTGGCAAAGGCGCATACGGCTTTGTCTTTGCTGGCAGCTCCTCTCTGGGCGTGCAAAAAGTATTTAAGTTCTCCCGCGTGAATTTACCTGAAAAAGTGCAGGCTCGCCTCGAGGAAGAGGCGTTTATGCAGCAGCAGGTTTGTCATCCTCAGGTGCCAGAGATGCTGGCGTTTGAGCGCGTCGGAAAACAGTCGATCTTAATGATGCGCCGCGCGCCGGGTGAGGATCTGGAAAAGATCAGCCTGTCGAGAGGCCCGCTGCCCGCTCGCTGGACAGTGCAGATTGCCGCACAGTTGGTGAATCTGTTAAAAGCGTTGCGCGCTGACAGCCGTCGAACTCAGGTCCATGGCGATATCAAACCCTCCAATATTGTTTATGACGCAGATACTGAACAGGTGTGCCTGATTGATTGGGGTTCGTCTGTGTTTGCTCAACTCGAAGCGGATGGTCAGCCTGCGGCGACCTCAATTCAGGGGCTGATGTCTGAAGATATGAACCACAGTAATGCCCGGCTGGGTGACGTCTACTTTATTGGACCCGAACAGTTGGATGGCGCGCTATCCAGTCCGCGATTTGATGAACAGGGAGTGGCATCGACGCTTTATGCGCTGGCATCGGGTCAATCTTGTCGCTTTGGGCATCGCGTTATTCCTGCATCGGCATTGGGATTGCCTCAGGAGTTTGCGAGAACTCTGGATAATCTATTGGCTGATGAGCCTGAGCTCAGGCAAAAAGCAGGAGACTATCTGCTAACGAATATGGCTCGTATGGCACGCACCTATTTTGCTGAAGATGACTGGCAGATACCTGCGCCATTGGTGCCCGTCTGGCTCAGGGAAAGTGAAGAGGCGATCGATTCTGTGGTTTACAGTTCTCGGCGCTCATTTCTGATGGCTGGCGGAGAAAATCGTGAGCTTCTGGCAATGGATGATGTGCAACTGGAGAAGTACTACAAAAATTATCTGGTGGGCATGGGGGATACCGAAAAAGCGTTTATTGCCGCGGTCTCCCGACTTGGTCATTACCCTGTGGTGGGTGGTTTGGCGATCCATTGGCTGGAGGGGGAGGTTGCCATTGATGCAAGCCTTAACCTATACAGTGCAGAACACCAGCGAGCATTTTATGCTGCGGTGAATACCATGGTCACGCTTGCCCGAGCGATTAAACGTGAAGGCACGTTTAAGAGCTGCATGTTCAACGCCCGCAGTACATTGCATATTGAGCGAAGCCACGAGTCACATCCGTTTGTTCCACCGCCGGGTATGAGCTTGCCCTACGAGGTGCAACCTGCGCCACCTGTCGACGAGCGCAACCGTCATTCCTATTTTGAGGATGGCCGTGATCCTGATGAACAATTGGTGCTGCCTCAGGAAATTATCAGCTGTGTGGAACAGCTCAACGATATGCATCATACCGGCTGTATTATTTTTGAGAGCCTGCCGCAGCACCTGCGCATTCATAACTATTATGTCCTGCTTGAGCCTGACAAAGAGGTGCAGTTCAAAGCGCTGTTAGCCAGAATATTGGCCGCGGTGCCCGATATCACCGGGATAGGCACCGCTGGCTATATGAAATTGCCTTATAAAAACACGCGCCGTTTTGAGCCCATAGAGCAAGTGGCGGAGCGTTTTTATCCGAAAGACCCCCGTTAAACGTCGAGGAGTGGAGCTTAGCCTACATTGCCCTTAATGCAGTTTACCTTTCCTCGATATTGATTTTGAGTTTGATTGATCAACGCTTCGCACCGGCTTTGCATCAGACTTGATGGCACACCATAAATAACAAACCGACCCTTACGCTCGCTTTCGTGTTGTGGATCCAGAGTGATGTAGGTGGCATCAAACGGCTTGTTATCAAACAACTTTTGGTATTTAGCAGGCAGTTCTTTTTTGCAGTCGGTTGATACATTCACTTTACCCACATGTTTGAGCGCTTTTAACCAAATTGACTCACTCTCAGCCTGGCATTCCTGCAATGAATGCATAAGGCCAAATCCAACAAGGTTGATGCTTTCGTGGGGGTAACTCACGCGAATTTCTACATAGTATGGGTCTGTAACTTTCGGTGAACCGAATTTTGGACTGAAATGGTTAAACCCAAAGTAAGCCACACCGAGCAGTGCTGCCAAAATAATCAGCTGTTTCATATACCTTCCTTGATAACGACTTTGAAATAGCGACCCTGAGAGTCATTTATGGGCAGCTACATTACAGCATGTTTGGCTTTGTATCAGCCATTTACGAATTAAGCTGTTAGAATTGCGCGCCCAATCATACAGGTCGGAGTGAGTTTGGCTCATCAGGTTGATCGACAGCAGCATGCTATCCATAAGCTTCATGACTATCGCAAGTCGCTAAGCCGAAGGCCGTTTATGGCCCGCGGAGGTAGTGTTGAGCGCTGTGATTATTGTCGTCTAGCAACGGATTTCTGTACCTGTGAGCACTTGCCTGAGACACAGTCGAATGCTGCGTTTGTACTCTTGATGTACGACGATGAGGTGCTTAAACCAAGCAACACGGCGCGATTGATTGCCGACTTGGTACCGGAAACCTATGCTTTTTTGTGGCGCCGAACCGAAGTCGATCCTGAGCTGATTGCGCTGCTGCAACAGCCGCAGTGGCAACCCTTTATCGTGTTTCCTGGATCATATGCGGCTCCTGAACGGCCGGTGCATTCAGAGCTACCAAAGATTGATGACGGCAAGCGACCCTTGTTTATCCTGTTGGATGGTAGTTGGCGCGAAGCGTGCAAAATGTTCCGCAAAAGCCCCTACCTGGATGGTTATCCGCTGCTTTCGTTTAAAGCGGAGCAGGGATCGGACTATCAGATCCGTAAAGCCGTGCACAAAGACCAACTGGCCACGGCTGAGGTGGCTGCTCGGGTATTGCAGGTTGCTGGTGAATCACACAACAGCCAGCTGTTGCAGCTGTGGTTTGAGTTTTTCAGCTACCGATATCAGCAGGCGGTACATCAGATTAACCAGGGCAGGGAAGATGCGCTGGAACGACTGCAGGCATTTTTAGCGAAAGAGATGCATGAATAGGCGCCATGTTGGTTAGAATTTAATTAATGCATTCTAGATTTTGGTGAGAAACAAATTATGCAAAAAGCCCAGGCCATCCATATCCTTGTAAAAACACAAAAAGAAGCCGCGGCATTGAAGCAGCAGCTGGATAAAGGCGCAGACTTTGGTAAGTTGGCCAGAAAGCACTCGCAATGTCCGTCCGGTAAGCGAGGCGGAGATCTTGGCGAGTTTCGCCGTGGCGAGATGGTGAAACCGTTTGACGATGTTGTGTTTAAACGCGAGCTGCTGAAAGTTCATGGTCCGGTAAAAACGCCTTTCGGTTACCACCTGATTAAAACCCTCTATCGTACTGGTCGATAAGATTTTTCTGCTAAGAAAAACAGGGCGTGACTTAGGCCCTGTTTTTTATGCCTGTTACAAGCTATTTCCACCCATGCTAGGCACACTGAACGATAATTAAGGTTTATCGGGTAGTAGGGCAAACAGGTATGTGGTTGAGCTATCGACGTAAGTTAGTGATGGTGTCCGCCTTTGTGGTGACAGTTGTCATGGCGCTGGTGGCGTGCGACAGGTCGCCTGATGACGCTTCTCCATCAACGGACCTTGCTGTCGAAGATGAAGAGCTGCTGCCTCTGTCTGAAGTACGTCCCATCGATGTTCAGGAATTAGCTGATACCGCGTTTAAAGAACTCTGGCCACAACTTAGCGATGCCCGCATGGGTGACCTCGACGACATGCTTAAGCGCGGTGAAATTCGTGTCTTAACAACTTTCTCGCTCGGCCAGTACTACATAGATAAGGGCACGCAGCGTGGCTTAGCTTATGAATCGATCCGCGAAATGGAGGGGTTCTTCAAAGAGTGGTTTGGTGCCAAGTCTACCCGCCTGCTCAAGTTCACCATTATCCCGGTTCGACGTGATCAGCTGATCCCATTTCTTGTGGAAGGGTATGGTGATATTGCTTTTGCAAACCTGACCATTACTGACCAGCGTAAAGAGGTCGTCGACTTTTCTCGTCCATTTTCGTCAGAAGTGCAGGAGCAGATTGTCACCCATGACAGCACGCCGATAACGTCACTCGATGATTTAGCCGGACGTGAGATCCATGTGCGATTCAGCTCCAGTTATTACGAAAGTTTGGTCAAATTGAACCGGGAGTTTGAGCAGCGACACCTTCCACTTATTCGAATTATTCCGGTGGATCCAAGACTGGAAGATGAAGATGTACTTGAGATGGTGAATGACGGCATTATTCCGGCGACAGTCACTGACGAACATAAACTCCGGCTTTGGTCTCAGGTGTTTACCGATATGACGGTGCACACTGACGTGCCGGTAAGAGTGGGCGGTCAGATTGCGGTAGCGTTTCGCCAAGACAGCCCTAAGCTCAAGAAAGTGCTGGATAATTTTGCCTACAAACATCGTGTAGGCACGCTAATAACCAACACGCTTATCAAGCGTTACTTTGGCAGTACCTGGTGGGTAAAAGCGGCTGAGCAAAGAGATCCGTTTCGTGGCATTCATCAGCTGACATCCTATTTCAAAGAGTATGGCGAGCAATATGATATTGACTGGCTACTGCTTGCGGCATTTGCTTATCAGGAATCTCATTTTAATCCCAAAGCGAAAAGCCATGTGGGCGCCTTAGGTATCATGCAGATCATGCCCAAAACAGCGCGCTCTGTTGGCTTTGACGACATTTCTGATACTAAAACCAATATTCATGCGGGTACCAAGTACCTGGCAAAACTCAGGGACCACTATTTTTCTGATGAAAATATCGAGCCCTTTGAACGCTTACTGTTTACAATGGCCGGCTATAACGCCGGACCGACACGGGTGAACCGGCTAAGAAAAGAAGCAGAGCAGCGTGGGCTAGATCCAAATCGTTGGTTCAATAATGTTGAACTGGTGGTGGCCGCCAAGGTTGGCCGAGAACCCGTCCGCTACGTGGGTAATATCTATCGTTATTATGTTGCCTATAAACGCTCTGTCAGAGATCTCAAAGCGCGCATGGAAGCCCGCGAAGAAGCGATGGATTAGCATAATCAACTCGAGTAAACCATGAGCGATGAATTAGGCCGTTACAACTTTCTTAAAGTAGCGAAATTAGTTGATTTCGGTGCCTATCTGGAAACCAAAACCCTGGGCGAAGTGTTGTTGCCCTCTAAGTACATCAAACACGACTTAAAGGTGGGTGATGTGCAGCGCGTGTTTGTTTATCTGGATTCCGAAGACACGCCCATCGCCACCACTGAGCAGCCTAAGGCTCAGGTGGGTGAGTTTGCGTACCTGAAAGTGGTTGATGTTGGCCCCCATGGTGCCTTTGTTGATTGGGGGTTGCAGAAAGATCTGCTGGTGCCTTTCTCCGAACAGCGCGACACAATGGAGGAAGGACGCAGCTATCTGGTTCGGGTGTTTAAAGATGATGTCACCGAGCGGATTGCTGCCAGCAGCCGTCTTGATCGCTTTTTAGATAACTGGCCAGCGAATTACAAAACTAACGAAGAAGTGTCACTCATTATCGCTAACCAGACCGAACTGGGTTACAAGGCGATCGTGAACCACGCTCATTGGGGTGTGATTTACCGTAATGAAGTATTTAAACGCTTGCACTATGGCACACGCATGAAAGGCTTCATTAAGAAAGTGCGTGAAGATGGCAAAATCGATCTCAAACTGTCTACCTCGGGTCAGGCTCAGGTCGGTGAGCTTGAAAGCGAGATCTTGGAACGTTTGAACAATGCCGGTGGTTTTCTGGCTGTCAGCGATAAAAGCGATCCAGAAACCATCAAACGTATGTTTGGTGTCAGCAAGCGCGTCTTTAAACAGACCATCGGTGCATTATACAAGCAGCAAAAGATTGTGATTGAGCCTGCTGGCATTCGCCTGGTTGAGTAACGTTTTCATTTGGTAGTCCAACTCTATGGCCCTAAAAGCCACCATCAATAAAGCAAACCTTGAGGTGTCGGACTTGCGCCGGCACCACTATCACAGCTATCCACTGACAGTGGCTCAGCACCCATCCGAAAATGCCAGACGTACTATGCTGCGTTTGCTTGCATTTGCGTTGCACGCAGATGAGCAGTTGCAGTTCACCCGAGGCTTGTGTGTGGATGAAGAGCCTGAGCTTTGGCTCAAAACGCTGAGCGATGAGATCACTTTGTGGATTGAACTGGGCTTGCCGGATTTTAAGCGGCTGAAAAAGGCCTGCCGCAAAGCCGAGCAAGTAGTGCTGTATGCCTATGGCAGTGCATTCAGTGTGTGGTGGCCTGAAAACCAGTCACAATTGGCGAGCTTAAATAATCTCGAAGTTATTTATATTCCCGAACAGGCCTCTGAAGAATTGGCGGCCCTACTTGATAAGAATATGCAGCTGCAATGCACCATAGATGAAGAGCAAGTCTGGTTCAGTACGCCAGAGCAAAGCCTTTCCATCACGCCAGAAACTTACCAAACCGCCAACGACTAGTGGTTGGCGCCGAGGGGTTATGAGTCAATTGCCATAATTGGTCATAATTCCTCGCTACATTGCCTTTTTGTTTGCCCAGCTTTGCCTGATTGACCTCGTTTAATAAGCACATCGAAAGCACTTACTTACCGATGTTTAACGGAGTCGAACATGAAAAACACTACTTTGATTGCTGCTACTGTTGCTACCGCCCTTTTCTCAGCCAACGCTTTTGCCAAACAGCCTGAGCCTCAGTACACAGATGCAAAACAAGCGGGCACAATCCTCACAACGACGACCACAGGTTTTATTGCTGGAGGTCCACTCGGAGCGCTGGCAGGTATGGTGGCTGGTGCATGGTTTAACCAGAATATTGAAGGTGCCGACCATGCTGTGGTTCTGAGTAATGACCTGGAAACTGCACAGTTACAACTTCAGGAAACTGAACAACTTCTTGCTAAGCAACGCCTTCAACTGGAGAAAATGGAGGATGAAGTGGCAAAACAGGGCAAGATAGCTGAGCAATACGCAAAACAGATGCTTGAGCAGTTGCAACTTGCCATGTTGTTCAAGACCAACCAAAGCGAGCTAACTGACGCCGCCAAAAATCGCTTATCACTGCTGGCGCAATATCTGAATCGTAACCCAGAGATGAAAGTGCACTTGGACGGTTATGCCGATCCGCGTGGTAACGCCGACTATAACCTGCAACTGTCCCAGGCCCGTGTTGACGCGGTAGCACAGCAACTTTTTGAAGCAGGCGTATCTGCTGACCGTATTACCAGCCAAAGTCACGGTGCCACCCTGTCTACTGCCAACAAGGGCGACTACGACGCTTATGCGCTGGAGCGAGTTGTCAGTATCGAGCTGACTAAGGGTGACAACGTCAGCGTAGCCAAAGTGAATTACAACAACTAAGTGATACTTGCTCTGGCTTTCCTTTTCCTTAGGAGCGAAGCGGCGGTCAACTCCCTCTGACCGCCTCCGGCAAAATACCTTCCCAAGTATCTGCCGGTTTGCGGAAGCGCGATGCTTCCGCTTTTTTATGTACAGGATGTACGGTATGCCGCGGGTGCATGGATGCACAGTAGCGGCGATGACAGGATGTACGACCGAAAATTGCTCCTGCATTTTCGGCATTTCCGCCATCCCTGGCGGTCGTATGCCGCGAGCGCATGGTACTCAAAACACTTCGTGGGGAATGCTAATGCTTCTTCACCCTCTCCAGAGGGAGAGTTACCTGTGCAACCGGATCATAAGTAACACTTTCAACCGGCAACATGGGTTACGCCTCCTGCGACACCAAAGGCAGTGTCTGCGCCCTGAGACTAAGCCAAAGAAAAAGCCTATAGTTATTAGCGGCTTTGCCTAAATCAAAGATGTTGGCCCTGCAGGCCGTTAGCATAGCCGCCTTTCAAATCTGGTGATGGAACAGGATTATTCGCCGCTTTAGCAGAAAACTAAGCGCTTGGTGGGCCAATGAGCGCGTTAATTACAGCATTCGTACTCTGATCTCTTTGCTCGGGGTGGTTTTGCCGTGCTGGTATTTTCAGGCGATGCATGCGGTAACCCCGATGGTGCTCGGTGTGATCGCAGCGGCGCTATCCGAAACAGAAGACAGCTTTGGTGGCAAGCTACGTCAAACCAGTATGATGCTGGCCTGTTTCGCTTTGGCGGCTTTCTCAATCGAGTATCTGTTTGATACGCCCTGGCTATTTGCTGCTGGGCTTTTCACATCGACCTTCGGTTTTATCATGCTGGGGGCGATTGGAGCACGTTATGCCAGTATCGCGTTTGCATCATTGCTGCTGGCGGTTTACGCCATGTTGGGTGCACACCTGACTGATGACCTTATCTCTCAGCCCGTATTGCTACTGTTGGCGGCGGGTTGGCATCGCCTGTTGTCGTTGGTTTGGCACCTGCTTTGGCCTAACCAGTCCGTACAGCAAAGTCTTGCCCGCGTGTTTCGAAAGCTCCGGGTTTACCTGCAGTTGAAAGCCCGTTTGTTTGAACCTGTCAGTGGCTTCTCTTCTCATCAGCGGCGACTAGAGCTGGCACGATACAACAGTGAGGTGGTGGCAGAGCTAAACCGTGCCAAAGACACGCTTCAAAAGCGGGTCAGATTCGGTAGACCCGGACAAACCGCAGACCGGTTTCTAAAGCTCTACTTTGTTGCGCAGGATATTCACGAACGCGCAGCTTCCTCTCACTATCGTTACGATGAGCTGGGTGATACCTTCCGTCACTCCGATATCCTGTTTCGATTTCAATTATTGTTGGAACGGCAGGCGGGCGCCTGTCGAAAGTTAGCCAAAGCCATTCTTTCTCGTAAACCCTACGAACACGAAGAGGCGGTCACCCAGGCGCTGGAGGATACCAATCAGTCACTGGTGTATCTGCGCAATCAAAAGAACCCTGAGTGGCTGACACAGTTATCATCATTGAAGTTTTTGCTTCGCAACCTGTCGACCATTGAACGCCAACTTTCACATGCCAATAACCCGGATGTGGCATTGGAGCAGGAGGATGTTTTCCGAGATTCAGAAGCTCATACCCTAGCGGAAATGGGCCGGCGGATCTGGGATGCGCTAAACCCGAAAAAGCTCCTGTTCAGACATGCGGTCCGCCTTTCTCTTGCGTTAACGGTTGGATATGGGATCGTCCTGGGATTAGGGCTCGAGCGCGGATATTGGATCCTGCTGACAATCCTTTTTGTTTGCCACCCTAACTTTAGTGCAACACGAAAGCGCGTGGCTGAACGTATGGCTGGCACAGTTGCCGGGTTGTTATTGGGCGTGCCGCTGCTGTACCTGTTTCCTGGCCAGGAAGGTCAGTTGGTATTGATGGTGATTTTTGGTGTCGCGTTTTTTGCGACTCGAACTTTGCATTATGGTGTGGCAACTGGCTTTATCACCTTGCTAGTGCTGCTCTGTTTCAGCCAATTGGGAGAAGGCTACGCGGTCGTACTGCCACGTTTGGGCGACACTTTAGTGGGTTGTGCGATTGCGGCATTGGCGGTGAGGTATGTTTTACCTGACTGGCAGGCCAGGCATATGCTTAGCAAGATGGCGACGGCGGTAAATGCCAACAAAGAGTATCTCAGTCATATCATTGCTCAGTACCGGGTAGGTAAAAAAGATAACCTGGCTTACCGGGTTTCACGTCGTCAGGCTCACAACTGCGATGCAGACTTGTCTGAGGCGATCAGTGCCATGCTGAAGGAGCCGGGTCGATATCGTAAAGCCGTTGATGAAAGCTTCCGAATGCTGGTGCTGAATCATGCCTTGCTTGGCTACATATCGGCATTGGGTGCCCATAGAGACAGACTGAGTGAGCACGAGATCCACCTTCTTGTCAGCCAGGCCCACGAGCATATTCATCAGCGACTTGAAAACGTCACTGCCATCTTTAGTCAAAAGCCGCTCAATGTCGAGGAACTGTCTGACAGTGGCCTTGAAATCAAACTGGGACGTTGGCGCGATAGTGGTGATGAAATCACACGCATGGTGTTGCAACAGCTGTTTATGATCCACCGAATGCTGGATGAGATGACTGAGCTGGCAATGAAGATTTCGGGGTGTGCACGAGCTCCTAAATCAGAAAATCCGAATGAAGAGGGGGAGGTTGAATCCAATCCCGAATCTTCAGACTCTACAAAACAAGCCTGACAATAGTCTTGATACGCTGGCGGCAATATTAATCTTACCTTATTGCCGCCAGCGGAAAAGTTTAGCCACTTCAAATGTTTAATCGCCTTTACAATGTAAAGAGACAATCCTTTTCTTTACGTTTGTTATCTGGTGCCTCGTATCTTTTCTTCGAAAACCATGCTGAGCGTAAAGTTAGGTAAAGCTATGTAAATTTGGCATGGGTTGGAGTCTTATTTGCTGAATTGTTGGTTGCCATAACACATGTCTAATGGAGACTAACAATGAACATTTCTGGCTCGGGAACCATAAACCCCTATCAATTCCAGCAACAAATGGAAGAGCACAAGCAGCAGATGGATGATGCTTTTTCCGCCGCTGATATCGATGGTAGCAGTGGCGTGACGATCGAGGAGATGACCGAAGTACTGTCAGAGCGTGGCGTTGAATTTGATACCGACAAGCTATCCCACCATTTTGAAAAGATGGATACCAACGGTGATGGCGAAGTCTCTACTGAAGAGCGGCAGGCACTACTCGACAGTATGAAAGAGCAGATGGCGGGCATGCCGCCTGGCGGCGCTATGCCTCCACCTTCAGGTGGTCAGGAAACTGATGACTCAGGCTCTCTGTTTGAGAGTCTGTTGCAAAGCTTAAGTGAAGATCAGGAAGAGGGCAGCGATGCGCAACAGGACCTGACTGATCTGCTTGAAAAGCTTAAATCGGAAGGATACACCGAGGACAATGTTAACCAAGCGATTGGTTATATTCAGGAGCTGATACCTACGATTAGTACCACTGCGTAGGGTCAGGTATGCCCCTTGGTTGTCAGGTGGTGCGCCTGACAACCAATGTCCCCGCCATCATATCGTGGAAAGCACGGTGTTTTTTCGAAACGAAGATAGGTATCAAGAACGAGACATTCAACGAGACCAGCAGAGAGAACAACAGGCAGCGAATGAACAGCTGTTTTAGGGAAGGGCTACCGCCACTTTTCTCGTCGATCACTTCCAGTTTAAACAGGCGCTTACCCAGGTTGATGTTTAGAGACCAGTAGAGAAACAAGCCCAGCGGAATAAGCAAGAACATCACGTAGCCAATGGGAAATTGCTCCGGCGCAAAACCAATGGACTTTAGGATCGTAATCAAGGCCACTATCACAGCTATAACTGCGGTGAAATCGATTAAGAACGCCGGAATTCTAATGGCGGCGACGGTCTGTACTTCGGTCGGAGTATCTTGCAATGACTTATTTAAGTTACGCATGTTTGTTGTCATCGATGGGTATGACCAAGGTAAAAGCAACACCACTGCCATCTTCCAGATTGTTGGCTGTGACCGCTGCACCATGGAAGTCTGCAATCAGCTTCACAATATGCAGGCCTAGCCCCAGGTGGCTTCCGCCGTCAGATTTCTCTTTTTCCCTAACAGATACCATGTTGTCGAACAGCTGATGTTGCATCGCTTCTGGCAGTCGCGGTCCAGTGTTCTCTATCCGTAATTCTACTTTGTTAGAGTTACGTGAAAGCCTGATTTTGATGTCACTGCCTTCAGGGGCGAAGCTCGCGGCATTGTCGACCAGTTTATCGGTAAGCTGTACCAGTAGTTCTGGTGCTATGTTGGCAACTAACGGCTGTTCGCACTCAGACAGCATCAAGTTGTGTTGGGTGTAAACGTCTTTGTATGCCGCAATAACTTCACGGAACATCAGATTCAGGTCAATGGCTTCAATCTCTTGGTCGCCATGTTTGATGCTCTCCTCCAGGCGACTGGCTTCGCTCATCGCAGTCAGCAAGCTGCTCAATCTGTTGGCACCTTCTTTGGCGCGCTTTTGATACATTTCGCGCTCCTGTTTATCGCCATTACTCATACTCAGGTTATCCAGCGAAGAGTGGACGACCGCCAGTGGCGTGCGAAGCTCATGGGATAACTTTCGAGACAGTGTCTGCAGGTAGTTTGTGTATTGCTGTACCCGGTTTAGCAGTTCACCAAACCCGCGGCTTAGGTCGCCGATCTCATCAGACGTCCGGCTGGGTTTAAATGTCGAACTGAAGTTTCCCTGATGATCGACGGCGGATTGTGTAGATCGATTGAGTCGGCGGATCCGCCAACTAAGCCAGCTGACATAACCAAACAGGCCGGCTGCACCAATCAATAGCGCAATAGTGCTGGAAAGAAACAGTTTGCTGAAGGCGCGATCGGTCAGTGATAGATAGGACTCGCTGCTTTGCTCCAGTAGCAATACACCATATTGGACGTCATCACTTTTGAGTTCGCCGCTGCCATTCTGGGCTGATACCACCTGTTTTTTTATGGGGATGGCAGCACTGACCAGGCTACGTTCAGACGAGTGAGGTTGGCGATACCATCCCGCAGCGGTTTGGCCGTTAATCGCAGCCAGAATCGGGGCTGTTTTTTCCTGACCGAAAAGTTGCGAACTATTGCTCGGAGGTGCTGGTGGTGTTTCCAGGATCGCGCGATAGAGTGCCTTTAATGCGCCGTGGCTAGTGGTCGTTCTTGCCGGCCCATATTGGTAACTTGCCAGTTCGCCAACACTGGCTCGGTGCCAGCCCTGGCTATCAATCACTGACAGTTTTAAACTGGGCTGCTGAAACAATGCCAGTGTTCGCTCCAAATCTACCCGGGTAGTAATGAGCCTGGGGGGCTGTTGGTCACTGAAGTTGTAATGACTGAGGTATGCGTTGTCACTGGCGATAGCGGATGCATTGACGGCATAAAGTCCCAATTTGCCTTTGAGAAGCGCCAGCGGAACGACAGCTTCCAGATGATAACCTTGCTGGGTTTCCAGCCAGTAACCGGCTATCTCTCGCTCGTAAAGGGTCCGATTGCCAGATTGGTATCGCGCAATCAACTGACCTGGTGCGCTGGCTGCCAAGCGGTAATCGATGCCGTTGCCGCTGCGAAGTACGATATGATCGCCATTGTTGGCAATACCGCGCATCGGATCAAAGTAGCTGCGCTCTGAATCTTCGACCGAAACATGCAGGTACAGTTTGTCGCCACGGGTAAACATGCGAAGGTCGGCTGCAAACTCACCGTTTTCAAGGCGTCGGGCGGGCATGCTTTGCCACTCATCCAAGTAGCCGTCAAGAATCGCTATCCAAGGACGCTCAGGCGCGAATAGTGGCTCAGCACCATCTGTGCTGGCTTTTGTTACCAGTCCCCACTCCTGTTGCGCTAACAGGGAGTTAATCGCCTGACCTGTTGCTTCCAAAGATTGCAGTTGACCGGCGCGAAGGGCGCTTTCTGCTTCTCGCACATATTGGCAACCCGCCCAAGGTAGGGCCAGCATAAATAGGCTGGCAGCCATCAACTGGCGTTTGAGCTTCATCCGTTAGCCCGCCAGCGATACCCCATACCATAAGCGGTTTCGATTGCATCGAAGGCCGGGTCTATGCGCTGGAATTTCTTTCGGATCCGCTTTATGTGAGAGGTGATGGTGTTGTTGTCCAGTACGACATTAGCGGCATCCATCAGTTGCTGCCTGTTTCGCACGTGGCCGGGGTGTTTGGCCAGCGAATGGGTTATCCAAAACTCCGTCAGCGTAAGGTCGATAGCCTGTTGGTCCCAACACACGGACATGCGTTCGGTGTCGATGGTCAGGGCGCCACGTTCAAGTATCGCATTGGCCTGCACAGGCTTTTGTAATGCTTCGATACGGCGAAACAGAGCGACGATGCGCGCCATCATATGGGGCAGGCTGATATCTTTGGTCAGGTAATCATCTGCGCCGAGTCTAAGCCCAGAAATTACATCGAACTCGCTGTCACGTGCTGTGAGAAATACGATAGGCAGCGCAGGGGCCATGCTTCGAAGATCTCGGCAAAGTTCGAATCCGCCCTCGACCTCATCGCCCAGGCCAACATCGATAACAGCCAGATCAGGCAGGCGTTGCTGAAACGCTTCCATTGCTTTAGCCCGGTTGCTGTAAATCTTTACCTCGTACCCCATTTTTGTCAGGGCATCGCGATAATTTTCCGCTATCACCTGTTCATCTTCGACGATGGCAATGTGCCGACCCATGTACCACTCCTAAACCAATCCTTTTTTCCTATTAAACCAGAAATATAGGTAATACCAATCCGAATAAGAATATGATCTACCAGCGGGAATTTAAATCACTTTAGGCAAGGCAGGTGATTGAAGGCATAGTTGTTCTACGCCGAAATCAGCTAACGCGGCATAAAGTGATTTTAAAGCCCGCCCTACGGGGAAGTCTGAGCAAGCTCACTTCTTCGTTGCTGACATTTGCAAGGGAACAACCATTGCTGCATGACTGCGCCTTGAATTGAACTTGCTCAGGCTTCCTGGTTGACCATATATTTATTCGGATTGGTATAGTCCAAGCGGTTGCCATAATTCGCCACAATGTTTCATCACTTTGCCACATGCTGGCCCCTGTAGAGCCCTTTCTTGCTGCCTAAATAGCAGTATCAAATTATAAGGAGCAAGACCATGGGCAGACACGCAATACCTCCACATCAACAGATTATGGATAGGCCACTGGCACTCAAAGAGCGTCAGCGAAACGTTGGTACTCCCTTGTTTGGCAGGCAGGCGCCTGCTGGTGGCGGGCGTCTGATGCGCATGCTGAAGCGGCTATTGGGTAGTCTTTGCCTGATTGCATTAGGTACCTGGTTGCTTCTTACTTTGGGGACTGCACAGGCGCGAGAGTTTAACAGCAGGGGTGAGCAGGAAGATGCCGCGCCCCAACTGATGCTCAAGCAGGGAGGCGTGTTAACCGAAGCCATGATGCTCGACTCCAGGCTGCACCTGGATATCAACGGTATGGTTGTGCGAGGTACGCTGACGCAAACCTTCAGTAACCAGACCGACGACTGGTTGGATGGCGTCTACTTACTTCCGCTGCCAGATGATGCTGCAGTCAATCGATTACGTATGGTGATTGGCGAGCGCATCATCGAAGGTGAGATTAAAGAGAAAAAAGAAGCCAAGAAGATCTTCGAACAAGCGAAAAAGAGCGGTAAGCGAGCGACGCTACTTACTCAACGACGCCCCAATATGTTCACCAACGAAGTCGCGAATCTGCCCCCAGGTGAGAAGATAGTCGTCGAGGTCACTTATCTGCAGACGGTTAGCTATCGTGATGGCGCATTCAGTCTGCGTTTTCCAATGACTATTACACCTCGCTTTTCACCCGGTGTGCCGTTGGCTGATTTGCCTGAAGAGGAAGCGGAGCAACATATCAGCTTTTCGGACACTTTTGCGAATACCATGAGCTGGGCATTGCCTACGGACGAAGTACCAGACGCGCCAGCTATATCCCCATTTATGTTTTCCGTTTCAGATGCTGCCAACAAGGTGCTCAATCCCATCACTATTACCGCAAGCATTAATCCGGGCATGTCACTTGAAGGGGTGAGCAGTGGCTCTCACCAACTTGTTGTGAATCAGGCGGAAGGCAAATACCAAATTAAGTTGACTGCACCGCAGGTCGCAATGGACCGAGACTTTTTGCTGAACTGGCGCCCCGCACTGGGTAAATCGCCACAGGCGGCAATGTTTACCGAGCAAGTGGATGGAGATTCCTATGGCCTATTGATGCTGATTCCACCCGCCAACCCTAAAGCTAAACCCGGTGCAGAAGAGAGTGTGGATGCTGCAAAGTCCCTTGATCAACTGACGCTACCGAAAGAGATGATTTTTATTATCGATACCTCGGGGTCTATGGGCGGCGAACCTATTCGGCAGGCAAAAGCGAGCTTGGTACAGGCGCTGAGTTGGCTGTCGCCAAAGGATAGCTTCAACATCATTCGCTTTAGCTCGTCAGCTTCACAGCTGTTTCCATCTGCCATGCCCGCTGACGCTAGTTCAATTGCTCACGCCAAACGTTATGTCGATAATCTGAGCGCCAATGGTGGTACCAATATGATGTCGGCGTTGAAAATGGCGCTGCCAGATCCTGAACAGAAAGCGCTGACAGATCGCGTGCGCCAAATTGTATTTATCACCGATGGCGCCGTGGGTAATGAACAGGCGCTGTTTAAATACATTCATCATGGATTAGGGGACAGCCGTTTGTTTACCGTAGGTATTGGTGCTGCGCCAAACAGCTACTTTATGCGCCGCGCTGCTGAGTTTGGTCGAGGAACCTTTACCTTCATTAACAATACCCAGGCAGTGCAGGGGCCCATGAGTGATCTGTTCAAACGACTGTCGTCCCCGGTGGCCGATGACATTAAGATCGAAATGGCTGATGGATCAGCCATTGAATTCTATCCCTCCAGGATCCCTGCGCTCTACCTTGGAGAGCCCCTGCTTATTGCGTTTAAACCCGACCAATTGGCGGGAGATATGGTGATTTCTGGAAAAACATCGGGCAAAGATTGGCGTCGAACGATTGCTCTGCAGTCGCTGGCGCAAAGTGAAGGTGTAGGGAGCCTGTGGGGCCGAGCCAAGATCAAGTCGTTGATGGATGAAAAGACTGCCGGTGCGGATGCTGATGAGATACGCAGCCAGGTGTTGAGTGTTGCCCTGGCGCATCAACTAACCTCTGCCTACACCAGTTTTGTGGCGGTAGAGAAGACACCTGTACGTCCACTGAACGAGGTCAGTAAAAAAGTACCTGTGCCTAACCTGCATCCTCAGGGAACTGCCGAGCAATCCTATGCTGTGCCCAATACTGCGACTGGTGCAGAACTAAAGCTTGCCGTGGGTTCAGCCTTGTTTATGGTGGCCCTGCTGCTGATGGTTTTAGCCAACAGGAGAGTGTTAACCCAAAACAATGGTGAGTTTGATGCCGGTTTAGTCGGAGGGCGTCATGTTGTCTAGACGCCGAGATTTGCTGCTGATAGCTGCCAGTTTAATGTTGCTGTCCTCTGTCTTCCTGATTGATGGGGCTTGGATCAAAGCCAAAGCGGTCGTTGCACAATGGTTGATCGCGTCTTCTTGGCAGTCAGAGACCTCAGAGTCACGAACAGACTATCGGGTTTCAAGTTTGCCCTGGCCCTGGGCGGATACCTGGCCCATGGCAAAGTTAGAGGTGCCGCACTTGAACATCACTCAGTACGTGATGGCAGGTTTAGATGGTGAGTCCCTGGCTTTTGGGCCAGGGATGGACCCCCTGTCAACCGAGGACTCTGGGCTACTGCTAGCGGGCCATAAAGATACCCATTTCGATTACCTGCAGCGCTTGTCACCGGGGGACAAGGTTCATGTGACGCTGAAAAACCGTGAGCCTTGGGAATTTGAGGTAACGGCAACGGCAGTGGTTGAGTTGACGCCACAGGTGAGAAACATCGTGGTCAAGGAGAATCAATTGGCGCTGGTGACCTGTTATCCATTTGGCATCGAGCAGAGTGACCCAAACAAACGCTATCTGGTGCTGGCAGAGCGACGTCAGCGAGAATTGGCGTCCAGCTCCGAGGAGTTACTCTACCTTACTCAGACAATTCCTTGGATGAGAAATCTACAGGTAAAGATGTGACAGCTCCCGGAAGGTCGACAGGCCCTAGCTATTCGGCAGGAAAGGAGAAGCGGCAGCGGAAAGCGGCAACTCAATCTGCAGCTGAGTGCCGCGCCCCGGTTTGCTGCTCAATGTTATTACGCCTCTGAGTCTGAGGCTTACCAGGTTGTAAACCAGATAGAGGCCAAGTCCGGTATGGCCACTGGCGCGTTGGCTGGTATAGAAAGGTTCAAAAACCCGGGGTAGCGCTTCTTTCTCTATGCCAACACCAAAGTCCTGGTACTTGATATCAAGTCGGTTGTCTTTGATAGCAACATCGACTTGTACTTTGCCGTTGTCTTGATCAGCATAAGCGTGATGCGCACTGTTGTAGAACAGGTGCACAAACACGGATGACAGGGCATCCATGTCGCACTGAACCTGCAGCGATTTATCACAATTGATCTCAAGATCCAGTGGCAGATGGAGGTCGTCTTTGATTCGGAAGTAACTGGATTGGATAACTTCCCAAATTGTCAGCGCCTGCCAGCGTCCAGGGTCCTGCTCAAATGAGTTGGATTTAAAGATATCGACCAAACTCGATGCACGTTCAAGGCTGCGAAGAACGCTTGAAGCCGCGTCATGGGCGCGGTTTAGGCCCTGATTCAGATTACGTTTGGATAGTTGCGCGTTGAGCAGTTGTTTGGTCAAGGCTTCCGTTTCTTCTACCAGCATGGACGCCATGGTGATGCCTGCTCCGAGCGGCGTATTGAGTTCGTGACCAATGCCCGCAACCAGCCGTCCAAGGCTGGCAACCTTTTCCGCTTTGTCCAGCTTCAGGTGCGCGTTTTTAAGCGCCTCCAGCGAGCTTTCCAGTTCATGTTGTCTCTCGATCGATTCATAAAGCATCTGGTGGCGGTTAATTGCCTGCGATAGCTGTATGCCCAGAGCTTCGCCGAACTCAACGACGCGTTGGCTTACCTGTACCAGTACGTATCCAAAGTGTTTGTCTTCAAGTGCCAGCGGGTGAAGCAGCCAGATCGCTCCTTTGCGATCATCTTTGAGCCAGTGTTCGCCAAGGTGTGGCGGTAGCAACTGACCAGGAGGGATCTCCATCTGGTGCTCGGCAAGGGCAACCACTTCACCATCGACAATTTGATGCGCCAGGTAAGGGTGTTCAGGGTTGTTTTGGCGAAACAGGCAGAGATAGAGTTGATATATTCCGGCTGCATTGAGGCTGCTGGCACCTTGTTCAAACAGCATGCTCAATTCTGTATGTTGATAGAGACTCTGGTCAAAAGCCAAACGTTGAGCGTGCATGTCTCTGACCAACACCTGCTGGCGACGTTGTTCCAGGTAGACTTGTTCAGGGACCGATTGAGGCGGGCGTTTAGCGCCGCAACTCTCACGTACCACCAGATCACCAACAATCGTATTGGTTTGTATGCAGGCGATTTTTTCTATCTGTTCGAGCAGCGCGTGTGCCGCTTGTTCTCCCAATTGTCTGGCGGGATAACTTGCAGTGGTTAAGGCGGGGCGCACAGCTTCAGCGTACTCAAAGTTGTCGAAGCCGGTTACTGCCACCTGCTCCGGTACAGATATGCCTTCATGTTGCAGGCCTTCCATAAAACCATGTGCACTGAGGTCGTTGGCACAGACCATCACCTGGGGTAGTTGTCGAGAACTTCGAACAAACTCTTTTGCTAATTGTTCGGCATGGCTTCGAGTAAAGTCGCCTTGTACCAACCACTGTTCATTGAGGTTTATTCGGTTCTCTTCAAGCACATCGGTGAATGCTTTAAGGCGCTCATTTGCTTCGTCATTACTGGAAGGGCCAGTTAAGAACCCCAGCTGAGTAAACCCACGTGCCTTAACCAGATGTTGCACTACCTGTCGCATTGAAGAGTAGTTATCTGCAACAAATGAGGGGATACCAGGCAAGCTGCTGCCTATGTTAACCAATGGGCGCTGCTTAAGTTGATCGGCCAGATGCTGAGTTGCATCATTGCCCGCGGCATATCCAATGCCGCCACCGTAGAATAATGTCCCTGCGGAATTATTTTGAGGAAGGTAGGTGTAGAACCAGTTTCGACTGTTTTCTGGCTGAGAAGGACCCGGCAGATAGCCGCCGACACTGGTTATCAATTGATAACCGTGTTTAGCAAGTAGGTCTCTTGCTCCTGCCAGCAGCTCCTGCTCTACCTGGAACACCATGGTTGGCAATACCAGAGTGACGTAGCGCTCAAACTGGTTCAACGTTTATTACCTCATGCGAGCACTTTCGCCGCGGATAGTTATGCTGGCTGCGTCTTCCATCCGCATACCCCACCAGTATCGGGGGGCCAAACCAGAGCTGATTATTACTTTGGGTTTATTGCCCATTATTTTCCTGAGCTAACGGTATCAAAGTGGCTAGTAAGCTACCAATTGGCTTAAACCAAAGGTGAGCCCGATAACACTAACTGGTCCAATGATTTCTCTGAATGTGATTTAGGTATGTCTGCCATATGATCTTGGTCATGGTTTTCAGCGTAGTACATCCAACGAAAAGGAACCTGCAGGGATATACAAGATGAGCCATTCATTCAACAAAATACCAGTTGGCGTCAGCGCTTGTGTAGTAGGGCAGAAGGTCAGGTTTGACGGTGGCCACAAACAGTCAGGTTTCGTTGTCAGGGATCTTGACCCCTATTTTGATTACCGACCTGCTTGTCCAGAAGTTGCAGCGGGAATGGGCGTTCCTCGACAAACCGTTCGTCTAGTAGAGGACCAAGGACAGACCCGTGTCAGAGGGTCGAGGGATCAACTTCTGGATGTGACCGAAGACTTAAACAACGCTTCGGAACGCTTGTCAGACGGTTTAGAACATCTGAGGGGCTTTATCTTCTGTGCCAAATCGCCAAGTTGCGGGATGCAACGCGTAAAGGTATATCATCCTGGTGGCCATACACTTCGTCATGACGGGGTGGGCATTTTTGCTGAAAAGATTTTGAAGAAATACCCCTATCTGCCCTGCGAAGAGACTGGGCGCCTTAATGACGTGCTGATCAGGGAGAGCTTTCTCACCCGCGTTTTTACTTTAGATATTTGGAAACGAGAAGTTGAGCCAAACCTATCGGCAAATGCGATTTTGAAATTCCACGCAAAACACAAACTGATGCTGATGGCTCACTCACCTGAGCACTACAAAGCAATTGGTCCACTGCTTTCCAACCTGAAACAGGCTGACTTAGAGCAGGTGGCGAAAGAGTATTTAACCCAGTTGATGCAGGGATTGTCGATACCCGCCAGTCGTAAGAAACATACCAACGTTCTGATGCATATCCAGGGTTACTTTAAGCGAGCACTGGAAAACGGTGACAAAGCTGAACTGACCGAGATGATCCATAGGTACCGTGAGGGCCTGTTACCGCTAAGCACGCCAATAGAACTTTTTAAACATTACCTAAGAAAGAACAGCGACAGTTATTTAGAAGAGCAGCGTTACTTTCAGCCTTACCCAGAACACTTGGTTGTCAGAACTGTATTTTAAGTTTTTTGTTAGCTATGTAGTTCCTTCCCTACTTTCGCGGGCTTTATGCCCGCTTTTTTACGTTCAGGACGAACCGTATGCCGCGAGCGCATGGACGCGCAGGAGCGGCGATGTTCAGGACGAACCTTATGCCGCGTGCGCATGGTACCCAAAACACTTCGTGGGGCATGCTAATGCACCTTATTCCTATTCACCAGAGGGAGAGGGGAGCTTCCATTTGACGACTACTTGTCCGCTTTCTCTTGTGCGCGCTGTATGCCAACATACCTGGCCAAAACTACCAATAATTAGAGAAGGATATCCACGTGGAGAAGTTTGAAAACGTTTCGGTGACCACCAAAGCCAATGTTTATTTTGACGGCAAGGTGACCAGCCGTGCTGTCACCTTTGCTAATGGCTCATCTAAAACACTTGGCATTATGCTACCAGGGGAATACGAGTTTGGTACCGATAAGCCAGAATTGATGGAAATTACGGCGGGTGTAATGGATGTTTTGCTGCCGGGTCAGAGCGAGTGGCTGCGTGTAGTAGGTGGAGAGTCCTTTAACGTACCTGGCAATGCCAAGTTCCAGCTGAAAGTGTCTGAATTGACGGACTATATCTGCAGTTTTCTGGATGAATAACTAGAGCAATCCTGTAATAAAAAAGAGCGGCTTATGCCGCTCTTTTGTTGCTGTTTAACCGAGGCATCAGACTGCTACCAGTCTTAAACTATTCACAATCGCGTATTTAAAACGAGTTGGAGCTGATTTGTTTTTAGTAGCTCTCAAAAATAACAATCACATTTCGCCCTTTAAACGACGGTGATTGTCTAACTTTGTCAGCAAGCTCTTCAACTTGCTTATGAACATCGTTGTTGCCGCCGATGTAAAAATCAACCCGTTTTCCTTCAGCTTCAATGCTATTTACCAAGTCAATTGCTTCAGTAATCGTAAGGACTTGGCCGTTAATCTCAATAGCATTACTTGATTGATACTTCGCAAAGACGTTTGTGCCGGCCTTTTGAGGGCCTGTGCTTTTGTACCAAAATATGCCCGCTAGTATTCCGACGAGCAGAATAATCACAGCAGATTTCATAACAATCCTTTCTGGTAACTACTTCTTTTTATGGCAAAACCTTTTTAAAAGGCTTCACAACCACACTTTGATACACGCCAGCGTCTACGTATGGGTCAGCATCCGCCCAGGCCTGTGCCGCTTCCAAAGACGCGAATTCAGCGATAACTGTTGAGCCGGTAAAACCTGCTTCGCCAGGATCTTCACTATCAATGGCTGGGTTAGGGCCTGCAACCAGCAAACGACCTTGGGCTTTTAGCTCTTCCAGGCGAGCCAGGTGAGCGGGGCGTGCTTGTTTTCTCAATGGCAGGCTATTTTCGACATCCTGTGAAAAAATCAGGTACCACATAGTGTCCATTCCTCTTATTCGTTGTCTTCTTTTGCCGTAGCGGCTTGTTGTTCTTTAGGCAGGTGTTTGTAAAGGTAAACCCCTGTAATGAGTGTTGCGCCCAGAGTAAGTCCCAGTAGACCGAACACTTTGAAATTGACCCAGGTTTCCTGCGACATGTAAAACGCGACATAGATATTGGCCAGCCCACATGCAAGAAAGAACAGTGCCCAGCCCATGTTAATTCGCGCCCAAACAGTTTCGGGCAATATTAGTTCTTTGCCCAGCATCTGTTTGATTAGCGGTTTTTTAAATGGATACTGACTGATAAACAGCGCCGCAAAAAACAGCACGTTGACTACTGTCACTTTCCATTTGATAAAGGCGTCATCTCGCAGAAACAGCGTCAGTCCACCAAACACGGTCACCAATGCAAATGTGATTAGATGCATCTTCTCCAATTTACGGTGTTTAAACCAACCGTATGCCAACTGTAGCCCGGTAGTGATGATCAGAGAGCCGGTCGCCCAGTAGATATCCTTCAGCTTATAGAACGCAAAAAAGACAATTAAAGGCAGAAAATCAACAAATTGTTTCATCTAGCAGCTTGCCTGGTGATGATGGTGGTGAATGAAAGACCATAGACTAATAAAGGTTAGTTTGGCGCTGAACGGGTGCAAGGGTCAATGTTGAACTAAGAGATAAAAGTAACCGGGTATAAACCCGGTTACTTTCTTACATCAAACGAAGCGCTCTTTTCAGGGCTCAACCCTTAGTCGTGGCAGCCTTCATCCCGCTGATAAAGCGGTGCATCTCTGCCAGTAAACGCTCTGAGTCATCGACATATTGCTCAATGATTTTTACTACTGCAGAGCCAGAAATTGCGCCAGCTGCGCCTGCGTCAATGGCTTCTTTAACCTGTGCTGGTTCACTGATGCCAAATCCTAACAGGGCAGGCGGTGCATCATGTTTGTTCAGTGCTTCAAGCAGGGTATCCACAGGCATTTCCGCTTTGGTTTCTGCACCGGTTACCCCTGCGCGAGACAACAGGTAGGTGTAACCACGACCGTACTCTGCAACCTTGCTGATGGTGGCGTCGTCAGCATTGGGGGGTGCGATAAAGATGGCGTCAACACCAAACTTGTCAGCGGCTGTTCTGAACGGAGTACTTTCGTGGCTGGGTACATCCGCAACCAATACTGAATCTACACCTGCTTCCGCGCAGCGTTGATAGAACTGTTCGACGCCATTGGCGTACACCAGGTTGGCATATACCAGCAGACCAATGGGTACTGTCGGATACTTTTCGCGAACCACGCTGAGCATCTCAAAACAGACTGTTGGGTTGATACCGCTATTGAGCGCTCTAACAGTAGCGCCCTGAATCGTTGGGCCGTCAGCAATCGGGTCAGAAAATGGAATTCCGAGTTCTAGTGCGTCTGCACCTGCGTCCACCAAAGTATCGATGATTGACAGGCTTAGCTCACGGTCAGGATCGCCGATGGTAACGAAAGGAACAAAAGCGCCTTGTTGTTTGCCTTCTAACTCTGCAAACATTTGTTGATAACGCGTACTCATCTTATAGCGCTCCTTTCTTTTCCAAAATGTCTGCGACAGTAAAGATATCCTTGTCGCCTCGACCTGACAGGTTCACGATCAGGGTTTGCTCTTTCTCTGGATTGTCGTAAGCCATCTTTAGCGCATAGGCGAGGGCATGAGACGACTCCAGTGCGGGGATAATGCCTTCGTGACGAGCCAACTGCTGGAACGCTTCAAGGGCTTCGTCATCACTGGCCCAGACATAAGTGCCACGTCCGGTGGCTTTCAAGTGCGCATGTTGTGGGCCCACCGATGGGAAATCCAGACCAGCTGAAACTGAGTAAGATTCTTCCACCTGGCCAAACTCGTCCTGCATCAGGTAGGAGCGCATGCCGAAGAAGATCCCCTCTTTACCGTGTTGCAGCGGTGCACCGTGCTCTTCGGTATCGATACCTTTACCTGCCGGTTCGACACCGATTAGGGCGACATCTTTCTCATCAATGAAGTCCGCAAACATTCCGATAGCGTTTGAACCGCCGCCAACACAGGCGATAACAGCGTCAGGCAGTACGCCCTCTTTTTCGATGATCTGACGTTTCGCCTCTTCACCGATCATGCGCTGAAACTCACGTACCACAGTGGGGAATGGGTGTGGCCCTGCAGCGGTACCTAGCAGGTAATGGGCGGTTTTGTAACTGCCAGCCCAGTCCCGCAGCGCTTCGTTACAGGCATCTTTCAAAGTGGAGGAGCCGCTGGTCACAGGGATCACTTCCGCGCCCATCAATTTCATTCTGAAGACGTTAGGCTTCTGGCGTTCAATATCTACTGCGCCCATGTAAACACGGCATTTCAGACCGAGCAGGGCGCAGGCTAGCGCTGTTGCTACACCGTGCTGACCTGCACCGGTTTCGGCGATAATCTCGTGTTTGCCCATGTGTTTGGCCAATAGTGCCTGTCCCAATACCTGGTTGGTTTTATGGGCACCACCATGAAGAAGATCTTCACGTTTCAGATAGATTTTTGTTTTGGTGTCGGACGCCAGGTTACGGCACTTGGTGAGTGGCGTCGGACGGCCTGCGTATTCGGTCAGCAGTTCGGAGAACTCCTTTTGAAACGCTGGGTCTTTTTGTGCAGCGATAAATTCCTGCTCAAACTGTTTGAGGGCAGGTACCAGCAACTCAGGGACAAACATGCCGCCAAAGTCACCGAAATATGGGTTTAATTCGCTCATTTTTGTTCCTAATAACTTCTTAATACTTGTTTAAGCTGGGCCAGCTTCACGGCGCTTTTTTCACCCGGTGCGGTTTCTACGCCCGAATTAAAGTCGAGGCCGTGGGTGCCTACTTTCAATGCTTTCTCAGCATTTTCCGGCGCCAGGCCGCCCGCTAACATCAGTGTGCTTTTTTCCGAGGCTTGCTCCAGCAAGGCCCAATCAAATCGACGCCCAACACCGCCATAACTGGCGTCATGATAGGTATCTACTAAATGACGATCGACCGGCCAACTGCCGAAATCTGGCAGCGCATCGGCAATACGGTGTGCTTTCCAGATTTCAGTGCCCTCCGGTAGTAAGGCGCGAATAGCTTGGATATCTTGTTCTGTTTCATCACCGTGCAGTTGCACGGCTCTTAGATTCAGGGCTTTGGCTTTTTCTGCCACAGATTCAGCTGGCTCGTTAACAAAAACACCCACGTAGTTGAGGCCTTTTACATCAGCTATCTGTTTGGCCATATCGTCAGAAACATAACGAGGTGACTTGGGGTAAAAGATCAAACCGCCGTATATGGCACCACTTTGGCTGACCAGCTCAGCCTGTGCCGGGCAGGTCAGGCCACATACTTTATGGTGGCCAAATAGCAGTTTGCGACAGGCGAGATCGACATCTGGTTGAGACATCAGTGAGCTGCCGACCAGGAAGCCATCAACAAACTGAGACAGGTGACGAACTTCGCTGTTGTGATAGATGCCTGACTCTGAGATCACCAATCGATCACTAGGTACCTGAGGTGCAAACTCCTCGGTTTTGCTCAGTGAGATGCTGAGATCCCGAAGGTTACGATTGTTAATGCCGATGACTTTACTGCCCAAGGCAATGGCGCGGTCCATCTCTTCCTGGTTCGATACTTCGGTCAATACATCAATTTGCAGGGAATCAGCGACTTGATGCAGCGCTTTGTACTCTTCGTCGTCGAGCACTGACAGCATCAGCAGCACCGCATCTGAGCCATATAAGCGACCCAGATAAATCTGGTAAGGGTCGACGATAAAGTCTTTATGTAATACAGGTTGTGTCACCTGATCGCGAACCTGCTTGAGGTAGTCCAGCTTGCCCTGAAAATACTTAGTGTCTGTGAGCACTGAAATGGCAGCTGCGTATTTAGTGTATACCGACGCGATATAGTCCAATTCGAACTCGGGGCGAATCAGACCTTTAGACGGAGATGCTTTTTTGCATTCCAGAATGAAGCCCGCATTGGGTTCTGACAACGCGTCAAAGAAACTGCGGTCAGAAGGCTCCAGTTGATCGATAAAACCGTCTAGCGGACGTTCTTGCTTGAGCGATACCAGCAGTTCGCGTTTGTCTTTGACGATACGATCGAGCACTGTCTCGCTCATGCTTGTTCCTCTGTATTACTTTGCTTTGCTAAACCTTCAGCGATTGCCAACGGTGCTGCACTGTCCATTGCGGTGATCGCCAGTTGTACGCCTTGTTTTAAATCTGTCGCTAGGCCACTGACATAGAGCAGGGCACCGACATTGGCTGCAACCGCACTGCGTTGTGCTTCAGTGCCTTGGCCAGACAGTATTGCGCGTGTGATCACTGCGTTTTCTTCCGGCGTTCCGCCTTTCAATGCTTCAAGCGGGTGCTCAGATAAACCAAAAGATTCTGGTGTTAGCTCATAATGCTTGATCCCTTCCGGGCTGACTTCAGCCACCTGCGTTGGACCATGCAGGGCGATCTCATCTAAACCACTGCCATGTACCACCATGGCTTTGCTGACACCGAGGAATTTCAGGGCTTCTGCGATAGGCGTAACCAGCTCCGGTGAATACACACCTAACACCATAAAATCAGGTTGGGCCGGATTAATCAGCGGGCCAAGCACGTTAAAGATTGTGCGAGTCGCCAGTGCTTTGCGGACCGGCATTGCATGGCGAATACCACCGTGATATTGAGGTGCGAAAATAAAGCAACAACCCACGTCATCCAAGCAGCGTTTGGCGGTGGCTGGGCTCATCGCCAGGTTAACGCCAAGGCGCTCGAGCAGGTCCGCAGAGCCTGATTTGGAAGAGACCGAGCGGTTGCCGTGTTTGCAGACTTTTAATCCACAAGCCGCAGCGACAAAAACACTGGTCGTAGAGATATTGATGGTGTGGTGGCCATCACCACCAGTGCCGACGATATCCGCAATAGGGTAATCTAGCGCAGGAAACGCGACCGCTGCCGTTCTGAGCGCATCTGCCGCACCGGCAATCTCTTCCGGCGTTTCACCTTTGATTTTCAAAGCGGTGAGTAGTGATGAAATCACTACGGGGTCCATCTCACCCCGAATAATCTCGCCAAATAGTTCAGCGGCCTGTTCGCGAGTTAAATCCTGCTGTTGATAGAGTGATTCAAGCATCATGATCTCCTTATGCCGCTTTGTTTACTGGTTGGCTGGCCCACGCAAGGCTCTGCGTCAATAGCTGGGCGCCGTCGGTGGTCAGGATAGATTCTGGGTGAAACTGGAATCCCAACACCTTGTTTTCGGCATCCATAACAGCCATCGGCAGCGACTGGTAGTCTGCGATAACAGCTAAGCCTTCAACTCGCGTGGCCGCCAAAGAGTGGTAGCGGGCAACCGGGAGAGGCTGTTGCAGGCCGGTAAACATTTGGTCGCCTATATGGCTGATCGCCGATGACTTACCATGAAGGATTTCACCCGCTGAGCCAACTTCTCCACCGTAATACTGAACGATGGCCTGATGACCCAGACAGATCCCCATAATAGGGAACACACCTTTACATAATCCGATCAGTTCAAGCATGCAGCCGGCTTGTGTAGGGTTACCTGGTCCCGGAGACAGCACCAGAATCACATCGTTACCCTGTGCTTGATGGGCCTGCATTTTGTCAAAGATAAGCAGGGCATCGAGGTTGTTGCGATAGATGACCACCGGATGGTCGAGCGCGCGAAACTGATCTACCAGGTTGTAAGTAAACGAGTCGAAGTTATCGAGCAAAAAGATGGTTGCTTTGTCAGTGCTGTTTAGCTTATCCATGGTTAGCTCCCTGCTCGAACTGTTGATTTAGCTTTTTGTTGGCTGCGCTGATGGCTGAAATCACTGCTTGGGCTTTGTTTCGAGTTTCATCTGCTTCTGCTTGCGGCAGGGAATCAAATACGACGCCTGCGCCGGCTTGAATTGTCGCCTGTCCGTCGCGGACAAACGCGCTACGGATAACGATGCAGGTATCCATATCGCCTTTACCGTTGAGATAACCCACTGCTCCGCCATAGCTGCCGCGGCGCTTGCCTTCGATATCACGAATCAGCTGGGCAGCGCGAATTTTTGGTGCGCCAACCAGGGTGCCCATGTTCATGCAGGCCTGATAGGCGTGCAGCGCATCGAGGTCTTGCCGTAGTTCACCAACCACACGACTTACCAGGTGCATGACGTGGCTGTAGCGGTCAACCTTAAGGAGTTCGGCTACATGACGACTGGCAGGGGAGGCAATACGGGCGATGTCGTTTCGGGCTAGGTCAACTAGCATGATGTGCTCTGCAAGCTCTTTTTTGTCCAGCCGCAACTCAAGCTCATTGCGACTGTCGAGGTCGCGATTGATCGTGCCATTTGGGTTAAAGCCACGACGGCGGGTACCGGCGATAGGGTAAACTTCAACCTGACGATCGGATTGGCCATACTTGAGGGCACTTTCTGGCGATGCGCCAAACAGGACGAAATCTTCGTCGTTGACATAGAACATGTATGGGCTGGGGTTGCTGGCCTTGAGTTCTCGGTACGCTAACAGGCTATCCGGACAGTCGATGTGGAAGCTACGCGAGGGCACAACCTGGAATATATCGCCGCAGTGAATATTGCCTTTGAGTTGTTCTACGTACTTGCAGAAGGTTTCGTCATCGGTGTCTGTCGTGACTTCCAATGAAGCCGGTTTCAGCTCTTTTGCAGATAACTGGTCCGGGGAGAAGCTGCTCAGAGTGTCGACCAGCTCCTCCAGGCGGCGGGTTTTCAGGTAAAACTGCTCGCTGGCGGATTCGCCACCAAAAACACAGCCTGAGATTTTGGTATCGTTAGTTTGATGGTCAATCACCAGCAGTGTTTCAGCCAGATAAAACAGAAAGTCAGGGCAGTTATTGTCGCCTTCCTCTACGTCGGGTAGAGGTTCGAAGTTGGCGATCAGATCGTAGGCAAATGTGCCGCCGAGGAAGATAGCGTCGTCGTTATCCCCTCGGGTTTTCAGCTGGTTTACCGCACACCTAAGTGCTTCGAGTGGTGACAGCGCTTTAAGGCGCTCCTCTTCATCAAGAATCTCGCCTACCACAGGAAAGTTCAGTGTGGCTGTTAATTCGTTTCGAGAGACGTCGACGGTTCCAGGCAGCGCGCCGATAAGTGCTGATAGGGCGTTTTCACCGTTATCGGTCAGCGCGCTCACTGTCACCTTATGGCCTTTACAGCTTATTTTCAGCGCTGCATCCAATAACAACAATGATTTAAGGTTGGCTTTGCTATCGACCTCGGCAGACTCGAGTAAGAGTGTTTGTTTACGTTCACCATGCTCAGTGAGCAACTCGTACAGCGCTAATGGATCGGCGATATATGGCGCTTTGCTGGTAAGCGCTTCGACTTCGCCGAGAGCTAGATGACTCATGCTGTTTCCCTGCTAAATTCAAATAAAACTGTTCTAAACTGGCCGCTATTTCATCCGCTTGACCGATTGAGCGACCCCAAACTATACAGCGCTTTGCTTAGGCTGCAATCTGAACCTGCCTGGGCGGGCCAGTTTATGAAATTTCAGACATCGCCGCTTTCATACATCCATGTATACGCGGCATACCGTTCCTCCTGAACACAAAAAAACCCGCTCTTAAGGCGGGTTCTTATGTTTCATTCAGATATAGAAAGCCGAAACACAACCCGCTATGGGAAGTGCCACCACCACACAGTGTTGATCTTAGCGATCTGGTTGATGTTGAGGCTTGAAAGCATCTATATCTCTCCTAAAACAGTGCGCTCAAGCATGCAACGTGAAATCTATGGTGTCAACCCTCACATGGAGTGTGAGATAATAAGTCGAATACGATTCACGGTTTTGACCCAAGAAGGGCCTGTTGATTTACGACCTCCATAGCCACAGTACAGCTTCTGACGGCATGCTTTCTCCCGAACAATTGGTGAAAAGGGCGGTAGAACGACGTGTCGACGTTCTTGCGCTGACGGATCATGACACCACGGCGGGTTTGCAGGCGGGTTGGCAGGCAATTGCTGCGGATGACCTGCCACTTACACTGATTTCAGGGGTTGAAATCAGTTGTTCATGGGAAGGGATGGAGATCCATATTGTTGGGTTAGGTTTTGATGAACAGCACCCAACTATTAGAGCCTTGCTTGATGCGCAGGCCGAACGACGGCGGGTGAGAGCGGAAGGTATCGCCGCCAAACTTGAAAAAATAGGTATTCACTCTGCGCTGGAGAAAGCGCAAGCATTAGCCGAAGGTGGCGCAGTAACACGCGCGCATTTTGCGCGAGTGCTTAAAGCTGATGGTGTGGTCGACAAGCTTGATACCGCATTTAAGAAGTACCTGCGTAAGGGTAAACGTGCCTACGTATCACCTGGTTGGTGTTCCATTGAACAAGCGATTGAAGCTATTCAGGGGGCCGGTGGTGTAGCTGTCGTCGCGCATCCAACTAAGTATCAGATTAGTTGGAAGTGGGTGCGCAAGTTGCTTGAAAGTTTTGCTGGTTGGGGCGGCGATGCGGTTGAAGTGGCCATGACCCAACAGATGCCCAATGAAAAACGCAAACTTGCTGATCTTGCAGTTGAATTTGGCCTGTTAGCCTCACAAGGCTCAGATTTTCACTACCCTGAAAGTTGGGTAGAGTTAGGAAAAAATTTGTGGTTGCCCAGTGGTATTGATCCGATTTGGCAACGCTGGGAAGCCCAGAAATAAACGTATAAGGAAGCCGTTAAGGTATGAGTCAGTTTTTCTATGTGCATCCGGAAAACCCACAGAGCCGATTGATTAACCAGGCTGTGGCAATGATCCGTCAGGGCGGCGTTATCGCGTATCCGACAGATTCCGGTTACGCCTTAGGTTGCCACATAGGCGACAAGTCGGCATTGGAGCGTATTTGTCGCATAAGGCAGATCGATAAAGAGCATAATTTCACCCTTATTTGCCGGGACCTGTCTGAGTTGTCTCTGTATGCGCGGGTCGATAACAGTGTCTATCGCTTGCTGAAGAACAACACGCCTGGGCCTTACACCTTCATCCTCAAGGGGACCAAAGAGGTGCCACGCCGTTTGTTAAATGCAAAACGTAAGACCATCGGTTTGCGGGTGCCAGAACATGTAATAACTCAATCGCTGCTTGAAGCGTTGGGTGAGCCAATTATGTCCACTTCGCTGATTTTGCCGGGCAATGATGTTGCAGAGTCGGATCCAGAAGAGATCCGCGATCGCCTGGAACATCAGTTGGACCTGGTTATCCACGGTGGCTATCTGGGTGAGACACCCACAACCGTTATCGACATTTCCGATGACCAGGTGGAAATTCTTCGTGTCGGTGCTGGTGATCCCGCGCCATTCAGCTGATGAGTGAACAGCCCACTTCTCAAGAAGAGCAAACAACACAGACACCGGTGCAGCAGCAACTGCCACTGGCGACAGTGCGTGGAGAAGCGGTTACTGAAGTACCGATAGATCTCTATATTCCCCCTGAAGCGCTGGAGGTATTTCTCGAAGCGTTTGAAGGCCCCTTGGACCTGCTGCTTTACCTCATCAAGCGGAAAAAGGTGGATATTCTTGACCTGCCGTTGGCAGAGATCACTGCGCAGTACATCGAATATATCGAGCTGATGAAGGATCTGAAGCTTGAATTGGCAGCTGATTATCTGGTGATGGCGGCGTTTCTTACTGAAGTTAAATCACGATTACTCCTGCCTGTAAGAGCATCTGATGAAGACGATGAAGAAGACCCCAGAGCCGCACTTATTCGAAGGCTGCAGGAATATGAGCGATTTAAGCTGGCAGCACAGGAGATAGATCAGCTGCCACGTGAAGAGCGCGATTATTATCGAGCTGGCGCTGATGCTCATGAAGCTGCGGCTCCTGTCAAAGTTGAACCTGAAGTCTCGATGGGGGAGCTATTGCTGGCGCTATCTCATGTGATGAAGCGTGCCAGTGCGTTTGAGCACCACCAGATACAACGTGAGGCGCTCAGTACAAGAGAGCGCATGAGTCAGGTGCTGGAAAGGGTTAGCAGCGATAAATTTACCCCGTTTGAAACACTCTTCGATGTAGAAGAGGGACGAGCTGGGGTCGTGGTGACCTTTCTGGCTATTTTAGAACTGGTAAAAGAATCACTTTTACAGCTTGTGCAAAACGACGCGTTTGAGTCTATCCATGTTAAAGCCCGTGAAGAGGTAGCTGATGCGTAAAATTAACGACGAACAGCTCAAGCAACTGATTGAAGCAGCGTTGTTTGTTGCTGATAAGCCGTTAACGCAAAAAGCGCTGATGGAAACGGTTTTAGTTGAATTTCAGGTTTCACCAAAACGCGTGAAAGCAGTGCTGACAGAGCTGGAGGCAGATTATGCGCCTCGTGGCATTAATTTAGTTGAAGTGGCCAGTGGTTGGCGCTTTCAGTCAGCTGAAGTGATCAGCCCATGGTTGGGTCATTTATGGCCAGAGCGCACCCCTCGCTATTCGCGTGCTTTGATGGAGACACTGGCGTTGATTGCCTATCGCCAGCCCATTACGCGTTCTGAAATTGAAGCCGTGAGAGGGGTCACGGTCAGCAGCAATATCGTCAGAACATTATCTGAAAGACAGTGGATTAAAGTGGTGGGGCATAAAGAAGTACCGGGAAGGCCGGCGCTTTATGCAACAACAAAGCAGTTTTTGGACTACTTTGGATTGAAATCACTTGAAGAGTTGCCGGCGCTTGAGGAGAATCCGCTCTCCGATCAGCCCGTTGATGCAGAAGCACTATCTGAATTGACACCGCCTAACCAAGAAGAGGTTACTGAGGCATGAGTGAAAAGTTGCAAAAAGTCCTGGCCAGAGCGGGATTAGGTTCCCGAAGAGAAGTAGAGCAGTGGATCGCTGCGGGCCGGGTCAGTGTCAACGGTCAGATCGTCTCGTTGGGCGTACGTGTCGAAAGTGATGACAAGATCCGTGTCGATGGTAAACCGGTTCGCACAGCCGCAGCGGAAGAGGCCACATGTCGTGTGATCATGTACCACAAGACCGAAGGAGAGGTGTGTACACGCAACGATCCTGAAAACCGCCGAACCGTATTTGATAACCTTCCGCGAGTAAGCGCTGGCCGTTGGATCGGTGTAGGGCGTTTGGACCTTAACACCAGCGGACTGATGCTGTTTACCAATGATGGTGAATTGGCGAACCGCTTAATGCACCCAAGCTTCCAGATCGAGCGCGAGTATGCGGTAAGAGTATTTGGAGATGTGCAGGAAGGACACGTCAAAGCGCTGAAAAAAGGCGTGATGCTGGAAGATGGCCCTGCCAAATTTGATAATATCGTGCAGCGTGGCGGCGAAGGCATTAACCACTGGTTTTACGTGACCCTAAGTGAAGGGCGAAACCGCGAAGTGCGCCGCTTATGGGAAAGCCAGGAGCTTCAGGTTAGCCGCCTTATCCGTGTTCGTTATGGCTCTCTGTCCCTGCCTAGAGACCTATCGCAGGGTACCTGGCGTGAGCTTTCCTTGGATGAAGTGAACTACCTGCGTGAACAAGTGCAATTGCCACATGAAGATCGCAGTAAGCCGTCAGTGAAGTCACGGATTGGTGAGCAGGAACGTTTGCGTCGGGTGAGACGAAGCGTGTCTAAGCATCGCTCGCAGGCTCATCGTCGAGTGCGTCGTCGTTAAACGTGTTGATATCTGCATTAAGAAGGGCGCCATTTGGCGCCCTTCTTACATGCTAATGACTAAATCACTATTTCGGCTGCGCATCTATGGATTGGCCGCGTACTTCTTTCGATTCTGGCCCCATTAAGTACAGATATACCGGCATTAGGTCGAGTGGAGTCTTCAGCTTGCTTGCATCTTCGGCAGGGTATGCGGAGGCTCGCATACCGGTTCTTGTAGCGCCTGGGTTGATGGCGTTGACACGAACGGACGTGTTGCTCATTTCATCTGCGAGGATCTCCATCATTCCCTCGGTGGCAAACTTAGAGACCGAATAGCTTCCCCAATAGGCACGACCCTTTTTGCCAACTCCAGAGCTGGTAAAGATCAACGCAGCATCTTCCGCCTTTTTCAGCTGCGGGAGTAGGGCTTTGGTCATCATCATCTGGGCGGTGACGTTGACTTTTAATACCTTATCCCAGCTTTCCAAATCTATCTGCTCGAAAGGGCTGAGTACGCCCAACATGCCTGCGTTATGAAGCACACCATCTAATCGGCCAAACTGCTCATCGATGGTGGTCGCCATGTCTGAATAGTTTTGCTCGGTAGCTCCCAGCATATCCAGTGGCACGATGGCGGGCTCGGGAGCGCCAGCTTCTACAATCATGTCGTAGGTTTGTTCGAGCTTTTTCACTGTTTTACCAAGCAGGATCACGGTGGCGCCATGGTTTGCGTAGGTGAGAGCTGCTTGACGCCCTATGCCATCGCCTGCGCCAGTCACCAGAATGACTCGGTTTTTTAGGAGGTGTTGTGGTGCTTGATAGTCCTGCATATTTAGCTTTCCGGTAGAGATTGTCTCAAGGGAGTTGCGGCGGCATTTTACCTGCGTAAAACCGTGGTAGCGACCTTTTTGCGAAAATGGGATCTCAGTAACATTAAACAGGTGTTTAATGTAGCGAATTTGTAACTCTTACGTTACCTTACAGACTGGTACGAGCAGATCGACCCAGGCACTGGTCTGCCGAAACCTCGCTTAAAAATCGAGCCATAACTATAAAAAAGGAGCTTGGGGAGAAGCATGAAAAAACTACTATTAACGCTGGCCGTGACGTCAGCGCTGGGCCTAACCGCCTGTGATGATGAGTCACTGGATGATGCCCGCAAAGAGGCAGAACAAAACCCTGTCATTGAAATTTCCACGATTGCATACGATCCATCAAACGGCGTTTTACCAGTTCCCAACGATTTGCTTGCCTCCGGAACCACGGACGGCACGCTAAATATTCCTGTAGCCGATCCAACTGACTACAGTAATCCTCAGGTTGCTATCAATGGCTTGGATGGCTGGAGTATGAGCCACCCCATGAGCATTGATGTACTGACTGCCGATGGTGTGGACATTGATGAGGCTTCGGCGGCTGCCCCAGGCGCAGTTCGTATTTTCGAAACTATTTTCGGAAGTCCACTGGCACCACCAGAATGCGCAGAAGTACCAACAGGAGCTGCCTGTATGGTTGTCGCTGAACTGCAGTTTGGTGTCGACTTCATCACGCAAGCGAATGGCGATGCCATCGCCATTGTGCCGCTGCGACCTCTTAAGCCCGCGACTGGCTATATGGTGACCACGACCACCGCGTTGATGGATACTGAATCTCGCCCGGTCTATGCATCGTCAACTTATAGCTTGGTAAAGCAGGATATCAATGAGAAACCACTGGGCACTGAATCTCAGCTGGCGCTGCAAGGCGCTGTAAACAGTTACGAAGCCGCGATGGCAGCCTTTGGTGTGGATCCTGAAACCATTACCTACACAGGTGCAATGACGACTCAGTCAATTGCAGACGTTTCTGCGCTGAACCGTTTGAGTATGATTGCAGATCCTGCGACGACTCCGGTCTTGATGCCACCGACAGACACTATGATGACGGTAGCTGATTTGCTGGCTGCCCAAGGGATTACAGATCCTAATACGCTGGCGGTTGCATCCACAGCTTTACTGCATAGCTCAACGCTGACCAACGTGCCGTACTATCTTGAATATCCTGGTCTGGAAAACTGCGACCTAACTGAGCTGGCGACCACGCAAGCCTGTGATGGTATCAACTCTCGCTGGATGGCTGCTGGGGACAGTCCTGTAACTATTCTTGGTGCCGTTGAATCCGGCGCTCTGCCACCAGAAGCAGTGGCTGCCAGTTGTCCTGATGCGGATCTGACTAACCCAGCTACCTTGGTGGGTTGTGAGATTTTAGGCACTGATGGAAATCCAATTATGTTGGATGCTGAGCGCCACTTGACCAAGTTTAATCCGTTGGCTAAACCAACCACCTTGCAAACGTTGGAAGTGTTAGTGACGATTCCTGATACTTCCGACGCGGCCAATGGTGTCCGTACAGCATTGGGCTTGCCGACGATTTCTGCGACACCTGCGGCAGGTTGGCCAGTGGTGATCTTTGGGCACGGCCTTGGTGGAGCAAAAGACCAAAATGTAGCTATCGCAGGCATGTTTGCCGCGCAAGGCATTGCGATGCTCTCAATCGACGCGCCTTTGCATGGTTCCCGTGGTTGGGATGCCAATATGGACGGTGTATATGAAATCAGCGCAAGCCAAGGCATGATAGCGCTGGATCCTGTCACTTATGCAAATGCCAGTCTGTTGGTTTACGTTAAGCTCGATAACTTGCTGACAACCCGCGACAACTTCCGTCAAAGCATAAATGATCATCTGGCGCTGAGAATGGGGATTAATTCGTTGGCGCAGGCTGCGCCAGGCGTATTTGATGCCAGCAAGGTTTCTATCAGTGGTATTTCACTCGGCGGCATTAATACGGTTATGACTGCCGCTGTAGGCAATCTGCCGTTGGTTGATCCAACCTCTGGTACTGAACTACCACCTTATTATGCGTTTAATGTTGTGGCGCCTAACGTTCCGACTCAAGGCTTGGCGGGTGTATTTGCCTACTCAGAGAGCTTTGGGCCTATCGTTGAGGCTGGCTTAACATCAACAGATACCTTTATGGAAGTGTTGTCAGAGGCAACAGGCTTATCGATCGAAGAACTTGAAGCGTTACAAGCTAACGACCCTGAGCAGTATCAGGCATTGGTTGATGCTGTTTATCCTGCATTCCTTTCAGAGTTTGTGTTTGCAGCGCAAACTGTGGTCGATTCCAGTGACCCTGTTGGTTATGCTAGTTTGTTAGCCGCTCAGGATGTACCTCTGTACCTAGCTGAAGTGATTGGTGATACGGTACTGCCGAACGATAACTCAGCGTTTGGGCTGCCACTGTCCGGCACCGAGCCGCTTATTCGTACACTTGGACTGGCGGGCGTTGATAGCACTGTGGCCGGCGACCCCTATGTACGAGGTGCCGTACGATTTGTGGACTCTGCACACAGCTCGTTGCTTGATCCTACAGTCAATGCTGCAACGACACTAGAGATGCAAACCCAATTGGCTGTTTATATTGCCAGTGGCGGCGCGACCATTCTGGTGACGAACGACTCAGTTGTGCAACCTGTGATGTAATTTGTAACCAGCGTTTAAAAATAGAGGCCCGGCATTAGCCGGGCCTTTTTCTATTTGGTATCTTGCTGTTTTGGCTCAACGTTGGAGCCACATCTGATAAACGATGAAAGGTAAAAAAGGAAGTCGATGGAATTTCTCTACGAATATGGTCTGTTTCTCGCGAAGGCGGTGACCTTAGTTGTTGCAATCGTTCTGACCGTGGCAGGCGTTGTGGCTGCGGCGGCAGCAAGCAAAGGTAAAGACAAAAAAGGACATTTGGATATCTCTAACCTGAGCGAGCAGATCAAACAGCAGCTTCACGATATCCAACATAAGGTGCTATCCAAGCCTGCGTTGAAGGCGTTGGAAAAAGAGCAGAAGCAAGCAGAAAAGGAAGCGAAGAAAGCTGAGAAATCAGGAGAGCACAAGGAAAAGAAACGCACGTATGTCATCGATTTTAAAGGCAGTATGGATGCCAGAGAAGTAGAAGCATTGCGAGAGGAAATCAGTGCCGTCTTATCTATCGCTAATAAAGAGCAGGATGAACTGCTGGTGCGCTTGGAAAGTCCCGGCGGCATGGTTCATGGCTACGGCTTGGCGGCTTCTCAGCTGACTCGCGTGCGCGATTCTGGCCTCAGTATGACCATTGCTGTAGATAAAGTTGCAGCCAGCGGGGGCTACATGATGGCCTGTGTGGGTGACAAGATTCTTGCTGCACCGTTTTCTATTATCGGTTCCATTGGGGTTGTTGCGCAGATGCCTAACTTCAATAAGCTGTTGAAAAAGAATGACATCGAGTTTGAGCAGCATACGGCTGGCGAATTCAAACGTACGCTAACCATGTTTGGTGAAAACGACGATAAAGCTCGTGAGAAATTTAAAGATGATTTGGAAGAAATTCATGGTCGCTTCAAGTCATTTATCACAGAATACCGTGCCGACCTTGATATCGAGAAGGTAGCCACAGGTGAGCATTGGCTCGGAGCACAGGCCAAAGAGCTGGGTTTGGTTGATGAAATCGGTACGTCAGATGATTACCTGTTGAATGCTGTGAATGAAAGTGATCGTGAAGTATTTAAGGTCAAGTTTGCCACCAAAAAGAAGTTGGCGGAGAAATTGTCTCAAGGAGTGTCGCTATGCGCTGATGGTTTACTTAACCGCTTAACTGGAAGAGCAAACGAAAGTAAGTTCAGTTGAGTCTTGTCGACCCTCACTTTATGTAAAAAAAGCCTGGTATCTGCCAGGCTTTTTTGAATCCATTGTCCCGTCCTGAAATAGGTTTACACATTGGAGACCTATGATGGAAAAGCTAGTTTCTTCAAACAGAAAGCGTACTCAGCGCG